>CAZPQT010000009.1:0-24692 GCA_964589195.1 uncultured Candidatus Saccharibacteria bacterium | reverse complement strand
GCATTGTCATCAAAACGGATATAGGAACCGTCAGCCCGACGATAGGTCTTTTTTTGGCGAACAATGACGGCCCGAACAATATCTTTTTTCTTAACTGTCTTTCTTGGTTCAGCCTCTTTAACTGAAGCAACCACAATATCGCCAATTTGGGCATAGCGGCGACGGCTGCCGCCCAAAATTTTAAAACACTGGATAATTTTGGCTCCCGTATTATCAGCTATTTTTAATTTTGTCCCTACTTGAATCATAATTTATTATTCACTCTCCATTTTTTCCCCTTGCTTATTGGTCGACATTCTCCAATAGTTACCCGATCACCTATTTTAAATTCATTTTTCTCATCATGCGCTTTATATTTTTTATTAACCCGATATCTCTTTTTGTATCGCAGATGTTTTTTTAATCGGGAAACAGAAACAACAATGGTTTTATTCATTTTATCGCTAACAACCACTCCCTTGAGCAATCGGGCTTTTTTCTCTTTAGAACTCTTTTCTTTTTTCTGATTATTTTCTTTATCCATTATTTTTTTCGCCTAAAATAGTTAAAATTCTGGCAATATCTCTATGTAATTCTCTGATTTGTCTGTGATTTTTAAGTTTTTTGGAAGCTAAGTCAAATTTAAGCTGACCGAGTTTTTGACGGTCTTGCTCTAAAAGTTCTTTTAATTCCTTGGCTGTTTTTTGACGCAATTCTTTTATTTTCATATTACTTTTATCTGGTAATAAACTTTGTCTTAATCGGTAATTTATGGCTGGCCCGGCGCATGGCTTCTTTAGCCATTTCTTCAGGCACCCCATCCATTTCAAAGATAATCCGACCTGGTTTTATGGGAACGACATAATGATCAACGCTGCCCTTGCCGCCACCCATGGGCACTTCCACTCCTTTTTTAGTCACTGGCTTATCTGGAAAAATTCTAATCCAAATCTTACCGCCTCGTTGAACATATCTGGTCATGGCCCGGCGGGCTGCTTCAATCTGCCGAGCAGTCAGCCAGTAACCAGTCAAAGCTTTTAAACCATAAGAACCAAAAGCTAAATAGCTTCCCCGAGCTGTCTTTTTTCCTCTGGCCCGTCCTTTCTGCCATTTGCGATGTTTAACTTTTTTTGGAGATAACATAACTTAGAACACCTCCCCTTTGTAAATCCAAACTTTTATGCCAATGGTGCCATAAGTAGTGTAAGCAGTCGCCTGAGCATAGTCAATATCGGAACGCAAGGTCTGTAAAGGAATTCTCCCTTTCTTTAGCCATTCTCTCCGGGCAATTTCTGCTCCATTCAATCTACCCTTAAGCATAACCTTTACTCCCTGAACTTCCTTATTCTGCGTAACTTTACTCAAGGTCTGTTTCATTACCCGGCGATAAGGAAAACGTCTTTCTATCTGACTAACCATATCAGCCGCTACAATAGCTGCTTGCGAGCCGATTTGTTTGATTTCTTCGATTTCTAAACGAACTTCAAGATTAGCTGATTCAGGTCTGCCTTTTTGAAGAATCTTTTTTATTTCCTGTTTTAACTCTTCAGCACCACTGCCGCCTCGACCAATGACTAATCCTGGCCGAGCTGTTTGAATAATAATATTAATAGAATTAGCCGAGCGTTCTATTTTAATTGAATTAACTCCTGCTTTATCTAACTTTTTCATGATAAACTCCCGCAATTTAACATCTTGCTCTAAAAATTCTCTATACTTTCCTTTACTAAACCAGCAGGACTTCCAATCAGCCCCTAGGCCTATTCGAAAAGATAATGGATGAACTTTCTGTCCCATAATTGTTTTAGATACTTTTTCTCCTAAAATATTTTTTGATATTACCGAAGGTCTGACGGCTAAAAAACTTTTTCTTAGATTGAGAAGTAGTTGGATAAGGTCGAGGCGGCAAGACCGGTTTTGGTTTGGGCACCGGACCCTTTGTTTCTTTTATTCTTTGGATTTCTTCTAATAATTCCAGTTCTTTTTTTTCTTCTTTGCCCTCCATAGCTTTAGCGGAGGAGGGTTTGATAACTAATGGCTTTTTCTCTTTGGCTATTCTTGGCTCAACTTCCTTAACTTTTTGAGAAACTGATGCTTCTCTTTCATTTAAAATTAAAGTAATATGACTGGTTCTTTTCATTATCGGCGCTGCCCGACCCATGGCTCGCGGTCGCCATCTTTTTAAAGTTGGTCCGCTCTCAATAATAACATTGCTGACGTAAAGATTCTCTTTAACTAAATTTGCCTTATTTTTAGCATTAGCCACTGCTGAACTAAGCAGCTTTGAAACAGGCTTAGCTACTTTCTTGGTCAAAAATTTTAATTGTTTTTCCGCTTCAATTACTGACAAACCCTTAATTAAATCAGTAACTAATCTGACTTTGCGAGGTGAAATTCTTAAGTAACTTAGTTTAGCCGTAATCATAATTATTTTTTAGTCGCCTCTTTTTGACGGGTAGTTATTTCCTGCTCTCGCTGCATCTTGCCGCCATGTCTGGTAAACTTCCTGGTAGGGGCAAACTCGCCTAACTTATGACCAACCATATCTTCAGAAATAAAAACTGGCAGATGCTCTTTGCCATTATGAACCCCGAAGGTAAAACCAACCATTTCTGGGGTAATGGTGCAATTTCTGGCCCAGGTTTTAATCACCGTTTTATCGCCCGATTTTAAATTGGCTATTTTCTTTAATAGCTTAGCGTCAACATAGGGACCTTTTTTAAGTGAACGTGACATATTTTTTACTTCCTTTTCTTAGTTCTTTTTCTTAAAATAAGCTTATCGCTTGGTTTCTTTTTACGAGTCTTGACTCCGTAAGCTAATTTACCCCAAGGTGTCTTAGGTCCTTTTCTTAGACCAACTGACTGCCGGTTTTCTCCGCCACCATGAGGATGATCGCAAGGATTCATGGCTGAACCACGGACGGTTGGCCGGCGTCCCAGCCAACGACTGCGACCCGCTTTACCAATAACCACTGCATTTTGTTCTAAATTACTCAATTGACCTAAACTGGCCAAACAATTTTCTTTAATCATTCTGATTTCTCCAGAAGCTAATTTAATATGAGCATAGCCGCCTTCCCAAGCCATCATTTGAGCGCTGCTGCCAGCCGACCTTATTAGCTGACCGCCTTTATTAGGTAAAAGCTCAATATTATAAACAGGGGTCCCGACCGGGATATTCTTTATTCTCATCCGATTACCAACCTTGAGAGGAGCTTCCTCCTGACAAATAATCTGGCTGCCGACTTTCAAACCATCCGGCGCCAAAACATATCTCTTTTCTCCATCAAGATAATTTAAAAGAGCAATGAAGCAGCTTCGGTTAGGGTCATATTCAATAGCCACCACTTTAGCCGGAATGCCCATTTTATCAAATCGTTTAAAATCAATTAAACGATATTTTCTTTTATGGCCACCGCCTTTGTGACGAGTGGTAATCCGACCCCCATAACCACGCCCAAAACTCCTGTTTAATTTTTTGGTCAGTTTTTTGGCCGGTTTCTTTTTAGTCAAAACGGAAAAATCTACTGAAGTCATTTTTCTCCTTGATGAAGTGATTGGTTTGTAACGTTTCATAATTTAAATTATTTCGGCAATAACTCTATTTTTTCTCCTTTGGCTAAAGTGATAATTGCTTTTTTAAATCCTCTTTTCAACCCATGCCGCCAACCTTCACTGCGACCCAAACGTCTTTTTTTGGGAGATGAATGGATTAAATGAACTTTTTCCACTTTAACGCCATAAAGCGCCTCAATAATCTTTTTAATCTCAACCTTATTGGCCTTGGAGAAAACCCTAAAAACGTATTTATTCTGGTCAGCTAAAAAATTAGCTTTTTCGGTAATATGCGGCTCTTTAATAATCCGATAGGCCAATGGCGCTTTTTTGCCAATGACTTTTTGGAGCTTTTCTTTCTTGAGTTTCTCATTCTGGTCAGCCCTTTCCTTCTTCTCTTCTTCGGGTTTCTTTATTGACTGAATTTCTTCTTTCCCGCCAGAGACGGATCCGCCCAGGCCAGAGGCCGGTCGCCTTTGGCTGACTTTGGCGGATTTTATTTTCTTCTTAAATCTATCTAATAAAGCCATATTTTTACTTAAGATAAGTTTTCTTAATCACTTCAATTGCCTCTTGAGGCATCAACAAATATCTGTACGATAAAACATCTAAAACATTCAAACTATCAGCTCTAATTGTTTTTATCTTAGGAATGTTTTTGATTGCTCTGATTATTTTTTGGTCACTGGCCCGCTTTGACTCATCAAGGCAAGCCGATAAAACAACTAAAGTTCCTTTAGTCAAATCTTTTTTAATCTTTGTTTTTAAATTATTAAATACTTCCATTATTTGCTTGGTTTTGGCCTGCGCCAATTCTAACTTGTCCAGTAAAACCATTTCTTTATCTCTTGCCTTAGAAGACAAAATTATTAAAAGCGCCAGGCGTTTCATTTTCTTATTAATTTTCTTGGCGAAAATCCTTTCTTTGGTTGGTCCAAAAGTCACGCCGCCACCTTTCCAAATCGGTGAACGAATAGAGCCATGACGGGCCCGACCGGTTCCTTTTTGCCGCCAGGGCTTAACCCCGCCGCCTCGCACTTCACTTCTATCTTTAGTGTGAGCCAACACTTGTCGAGCATTAGCCATTTGAGCAACCACTACTTGATGAACCAAATCTTTATTCATGGGCACATCAAAAACTTCAGCCGGCAATTCGGCCTTATCAACTTCTTTTCCTTCTTGATTGTATACCTTGACAAACATAATTTAATATGGTAAGTTATTTTAAGTGGTTCTTTGGAAAATTAAACTCTATTTATATAGATGGAAGGGGAAAAATGAAAAAACTTATAATTTGGGAAGTAGTTATGATTATTGTTTGTTTAGGGATTTTCTTTGCGATATTGGGATTATTCCCAACCGATGATCCTGCTGCTGTTGTTATTGGTACTGCTGTTACTGTTGTTGTTGCTGTTGCTACTGCTGCTGCTGCTGTTGCTGCTGTTGTTGTTGTTGTTGGTAGTGCTGCTGGTGGTGGTGCTGGTGCTGCTGTTGGTGCTGTTGCTGTTGTTGCTGCTATTGCTGCTGTTGTTGTTGCTGCTGTTGCTGCTGGTGCTGGTGCTGGTGCCGGTGCTGGTGCTGCTGTTGGTGCTGTTGCTGTTATTGCTGCTGTTGCTGCTGGTGTTGTTGCTGACGGCATTACTGACGGCATTGACAATATCCAAGCCCCAAAGAAATGGATAAATATTTCTCTAATCACAGAAGCGCTAATCATTTTTGGAGTAATGACTGCTACTATTTTTACTCACCTTTAGCGATAACTTATCCTTGGCGCCGGCTTTGAAGAAGTTCGGCGCCTTTTTTATCCCAAATTTTCTTCTTCCCTTTTTTCTGGTTTTTTGCCGCCAGCTTTCTTCTTTTCGGCCTCCATATCCTTCTTCTCTAAATCAGCCACCAGTTTTTCCTGTTTTTCTTCCTTAACTGCCTCAATTTCTTTAGTCACCACTATTTCCAAAAGAGTTCCTTTTTTGCCGGGGATGGCTCCTTTGACCACTAATAGATTATTATTTTTATCAATTTGAACTATTTTTAACCCCGAGGTAGTTATTCTATCGCTACCCATCCGACCAGCCATTTTTTTGCCTTTCCAGACCCGTTCAGGAAAAGAGGAACCAATTGAACCAGGCACCCGTAAACCATGCTTTGTCCCATGAGAAGCCGGAAAACCAGAAAAACCGTGTCTTTTAACTACCCCCTGAAATCCTTTTCCTTTAGAAATTCCCGCTACTTTGACTATCTCTCCTTGATTGAATATAGAAACATCAATTTGCTCGCCAATTTTTAAATGACCATTAGGAAATTCTCTTAAATAACGAAATCCTTTTTTAAAACCAGCTTTTTTAAAATGACCCTTTTGCGGCTTTTTAACTTTTCTGCCATAGGCAGCCCCGCCTTTGGCGGGCTCATCTTTAGTCTCTTCGAAACCAATTTGCACGGCTGAATAACCATCTTTTTCTTTGTTCTTTATTTGAACAACCGAACAGGGCCCTGCTTCAATTAAGGTGACTGGGACAACCTGACTTTTTTCATCAAACAATTGACTCATCCCTAATTTTTTACCTAAAATAAATTTCATAGAATTAAGACGATGGCGAATAAAATACCGGGCACTAAACCCGGCATTTAATCAACGGATAGCTGCCTCATAATTAATTACAATTTACCAACTTGTAAGAAAAACATATTCATAGAGGTTACATTTTTATTTCAATGTCAACACCGGCTGGTAAATTTAACCCCATTAAGGCATCAATCACTTTGGCCGTGGGATTAATAATGTCAATCAGCCGTTTATGAACTCGCATTTCATACTGCTCCCGGGAATCCTTATGAATAAAAGTAGAACGATTGACCGTATACTTATGAATTTGAGTCGGCAAAGGAATTGGCCCACGAATCTCTGCTCCATAACGTTCCACTATTTCAACAATTTGCTTGATTGACTGGTCAATTAGCTTATGGTCGTAGGCCTGTATTTTAATGCGAATTCGCTGCTTAACTTCTTCCTCTTTTTTAGGTGCCATTGTTAAGAATTAAAAATGAAAATTTCTAATTGTCATTATGAATAGGATTTTTCACTCCATTTATTCGCTCAAGATAACCATTCTATTATCCAAATACCTGCCGCCGGGCAGGTATTTGGATAAAATGTTACTTAGATATTTTAGTCACTACCCCAGCGCCTACTGTCTTGCCACCTTCCCGAAGAGCAAACCTCTGTTTTATTTCTAAAGCAACTGGCGCCATTAATTTAATCTTTAAATTAACTGTATCGCCCGGCATAACCATCTCAGTCCCTTCTGGCAAAGTCACTTCACCAGTTACATCAGTTGTCCTGATATAAAATTGAGGCTTATAACCACTAAAGAAAGGGGTGTGACGGCCGCCTTCCTCTTTGCTTAGGATATAGACTTCACCTTCAAACTCTTGATGAGGAGTAACACTGCCCGGCTTAGCTAAAACTTGACCTCTTTCAAGGTTCTCTCTTTTGACTCCTCGCAATAAAATACCAGCATTATCACCGGCTCTCCCCTCGTCAAGTGATTTATTAAACATTTCAATACCGGTAATGACTGTTTTTTGAGTATCGCGCAAGCCAATTACTTCCACTTCTTCATTAAGCTTAACTATTCCTCTTTCAATTCGACCGGTGGCCACCGTACCTCGTCCTTCAATGGAAAAGATATCCTCAATAGGCATTAAGAATGGCTTGTCCACATCGCGAGTCGGCTCGGGAATATTTTCATCAACTGACTTCATTAATTCCATGATTGGCCCACATTTGGGACAATCTTCTTTGCCGCAGCCGCATTCTAAGGCCTGAAGAGCTGAACCTCGGATAATCGGAATTTTATCTCCTTCAAATTCATATTTACTCAAAAGCTCTCTAATTTCCTGTTCAACTAAATCAACCAACTCCGAATCATCGGCCTGGTCTGTTTTATTCAAAAAGACAACCAAGGCGGGCAAACCAACTTGACGAGCTAAAAGAACGTGCTCTCGGGTTTGCGGCATTGGTCCATCAGGCGCTGAAACGACTAAAATAGCCCCATCCATTTGAGCCGCCCCGGTAATCATATTCTTAATGTAATCAGCATGCCCGGGACAGTCAATGTGAGCATAATGCCGTTTGGCTGTCTCGTATTCAACATGAGCTACGGCAATGGTTAAGCCACGCGCTTTTTCTTCCGGAGCATTATCAATATCATCAACCCCTTTTTCTTGGGACTTAAAACCAGCCGCTTTTAAACATTTTAAAATAGCCGCGGTTAAAGTGGTTTTACCATGGTCAACATGACCAATGGTTCCGATATTAAGATGTGGCTTTGTTCGTTCAAATTTCTCAGCCATTATTATCTTGAAACATAAAACATGAAACATGAAACATATTGTTTCAAGCTCCAGGTTTCAAGTTTCGTGATTTTATTTAATATTTATAATTTATCAATAAAACTCCCTCCTGTCAACACCTAAACCGTATTTAGGAATGAATCTCCCAATAAATTTAGGATAGTCTATTGATTAAAACGGTAAATCTTCTACTTTGACTTCCTGATTATCAGTGATTTCTTGATTATCTGGTTCAACCACTTCGGTTTCTTCTTTTTCTTCGGCCTTCCATTCTTCAATATCCCGATTAACTTTCTCTATCTCTGAAGATGACCGGCCAGAACCTGCCTTTTCATAATCTTCCAATCTCATAACCAAATAGGTTGATTGGTTCTTTTCTACTATGATACACTTACCGCCTTCTTTTTGCAATATTTTTTTAATTCTTTCCCACATATATTTATATTATACAACTATTTTTTTTCTTCGCCAATTATCTCTTCAAGCACATTCTTGGGCACTTCGGCGTAATGGTCAAATTCCATGGTGAAAGTGGCTCGGCCTTGAGTTATTGACCTTAATTGAGTAGCGTAGCCAAACATATTGGCTAAGGGCACCTGGGTATCAATTACTTTAACCTGACTGGCCCCTTCTCCTCTATCTTCCATTTTGGCAATCTTACCTCTTTTAGCATTAAGGTCACCGATAACATCCCCCATAAATTTTTCCGGAGTAACCACTTCTAATTTCATAATTGGTTCTAATAAAATCAAACCTGCCTGCTTAACCGCTCCCTGCAAAGCGATTGAACCAGCAATTTTAAAAGCGGCTTCCGAGGAATCTACATCATGATAGGAACCATCGTAAAGGGTGACTTTCAGATCAACTAAAGGAGAACCGGCTAAAACACCTTTATCCATTGCTTCTTTAACTCCTTTTCCCACAGCCGGAATAAATTCCTGAGGAATGACACCTCCTTTAATCGCATTAATAAATTCAAAACCCTGACCTCGTTTCTGCGGTTCAACCTTCAACCAAACATGGCCATATTGACCGCGGCCGCCGGTCTGACGAATGTATTTTCCTTCGGCTTCGGCCATCTCTTTGATTGTTTCCTTGTAAGCTACTTGGGGCTGACCGATATTGGCCCCTACTTTAAATTCCCTCAACATTCGGTCAACAATAACTTCCAGATGCAACTCGCCCATGCCGGAGATAATTGTTTGACCGGTCTCCGGATCACCTTTGATCTGAAAAGTTGGATCTTCTTCGGCCAGACGTTTTAGGGCCAAACCCATTTTTTCCTGGTCAGCTTTTGTTTTGGGTTCAATAGCAATGGAAATAACTGGCGCGGGAAAAGTAATTTTTTCTAAAAGTATCGGCTGATCAGGATCAACCAAGGTATCGCCCGTAGTCGTCTCTTTAAGGCCGATGGCCGCTCCGATGTCTCCGGCATAGAATTCTTTAACCTCTTCGCGTTGAGCCGCATGCATTCTTAAAAGGCGACCAATCCTTTCCTGTTTACCTGCGTTAGAGTTTAACACATAAGAACCGCTCGTCAAGACACCAGAATAAATTCTTAAATAGGCTAATTGACCGACAAAGGGGTCGGTAGCTATTTTAAAAACCAAAGCCGCCAAAGATGCCTCATCTTTGTTCTCTCTGAATAATTTTTTTGTTTCATCTTTAAGGTCAAAGCCCTCAACTGACGGCAGGTCATTTGGCGCCGGTAAATAATCAATGATACCATCTAACAAAAGTTGAATTCCTTTATTTTTTAAAGCCGAACCGCAAAAAACCGGCACTAATTGATAATTAATGGTTGCCTGACGCAAAACCCGTTTCAAATCTTCTTCTTTTATTTCCTGGCCGTCTAAATATTTTTCAGTCAATTGGTCATCTTGTTCAACGATTTTTTCCAGCATCTTGTTTTGATAATCCTCACTCTCTTTTTTCATTTCTTGAGGAATCTCCTCTTCAATAACTTGCTCGCCATAATCGCCAATAAATTTATAGGCCTTCATCTTGACTAAATCAATTATTCCCTGATGTTTTTCTTCTAAGCCAATGGGGATTTGCATAACGACCGCCTGAGGTGTTAATCGCTGCCAAATTGAATTTAAACTCTTTTTAAAATCAGCTCCGGTTCTGTCTAATTTATTAATAAAACAAAGCCGCGGCACTTTAAATTTATCCGCCTGACGCCAGACCGTCTCTGATTGTGGTTCCACCCCGGCTACTCCATCAAAAACAACTACGGCTCCGTCAAGCACCCTTAAAGAACGCTGCACTTCAACCGTAAAATCAATATGACCGGGCGTATCAATAATGTTAATGCAGTACTGACCGCCGCTGGTTTTCTTTTGGGAAGGCAACTCCTTTTTTTGGGATTGGACTTCCAAATATCTCCGTGGCGTCCAAAAACAGGTGGTCGCCGCCGCCGTAATGGTAATACCTCTCTCTTTTTCTTGTTCCATCCAATCCATAATTGCCTCACCTTCATGAACTTCGCCAATTTTATGAGAAATGCCAGTATAAAAAAGCACCCGTTCCGTAACGGTGGTCTTGCCCGCATCTATATGGGCTATAATGCCGATATCTCTTGTTTTCTTAATTGGATATTGTCTGGGCATAAATCAATTACCAGGCAAAATGAGCAAAGGCCTTATTGGCTTCAGCCATTCGATGGATGTCCTGTTTTTTCTTAACCGCTGTTCCGGTATTTTTGGAAGCATCCAGCAATTCAGCGGCCAGTTTTTGAGCCATGGGCTTGCCTTTTTTAGCCCGCGCTGCCTGAATCAGCCAACGTATAGCCAGAGTGAGCCGTCTCTCGCCGCGCACTTCCCGAGGCACCTGATAATGAGCTCCGCCAATTCGGCGCGACCTCACCTCAATTAAAGGAGAAGCGTTTTTAATCGCCTGGTCAAATATTTCCAAAGGGTCTTGGCCTTTCCCGCCAGAAGCGGGTCCGGTTGTTTTCTCTAATATTTCAAAAGCGCCGTAAAATATCTTCTGGGCGACTGATTTTTTACCATCTTTCATTAGATAATTAATAAATTGAGCCACTAAAGTATTATTATACTTAGGGTCAGGATCAATTGTTCTTTTAAATTTTTTCTTTCTACGCATAAAATTTATTTTATTTACTCTCGTGTTTCAAGGACTGTCCTTGTTCAATCTTATTCAATTGGTTTAACTTCGGCCGCTTCCGGCTCGGCAGCTTCTGTTTCCGCTTTCTTTTCCTTGCCTGGCTTCTTAGCTCCATAGCGGCTTCTTTTTTGTTTGCGGCCTTCTACCCCTTCACTATCTAAAACACCCCTGACAATATGGTAACGCACCCCGGGCAAGTCCTTAACCCGGCCACCCCGCAACAGAATCACTGAATGCTCCTGAAGATTATGACCAATGCCGGGAATATAGGCAGTGACTTCCATGCCATTAGTTAATCTAACTCGAGCCACTTTGCGCAAGGCGGAATTTGGTTTCTTGGGAGTAATTGTTTTGACGCTTAGACAAACGCCTCGTTTAAAAGGTGAAGGAGATTTTTTCGGTTTGTTTTTAAGCAAATTAAAATTTCGCCAAAGAGCTGGCGCCTTTGGTTTTTTTCTCGCAATTTTTCTCGGTTTTTTAACTAATTGATGAATGGTCGGCATAAAAAAAATAACCCACTTAATTAAAATAACAGATTATAAGCATAGTGTCAAACTATAAATATTTTTTGGGTGCTCGACCGGGCTTGAACCGGTAACCGCCAGAACCACAATCTGGAGCTCTACCAATTGAGCTACGAGCACCATTAGTCCGCCAAAGGCGGACATAATATTTGTTTGCCAATCACTTCACTCTTGGACAAATATTATGCGCGCCTGGCAGGACTCGAACCTACGACCTAGGAATTAGAAGTTCCTCGCTCTATCCACTGAGCTACAGGCGCTCAACTATGATACCATAACGCAAAATCACCAAAAAGTCAAAGTGTATTACCTAAAAGGGTCGGAGTAATTAGTTAGCCTGATTCGGACTAAATTCTTTAGCCGGATATCCAAATTATTTAATACTTTTTCCAGAGTTTCCTGGTCAATAACAACTTTTTCAATGGTTGGCTCTGGCTGAGCTTTCATGGTTAAATAAACGTATTGATAATAAATCAAAAGATTAAGACAAATTAACAAACCAAAAATTATCCCTAAAATTACCAGGTAATGTTTCCTTAAAAAATTATATGCTGCGGTCAGGGATAGTTTCTTAAGTTTAAGAGTTTTCATTGTGTATAAATTTTAATACTTAAAATGGTTTCTAAATCGCCTTCTTCTAAAGGAAAACTAAATCTAACCAAATCCTTAGTGGCTAATCTTTTAATAGCTAAATTCTCTATTTCTACCAAACGGTAAGGCGGATAAGGATTATTTTCTAAATTAGCCAAAAAAATAAGTAAGCTGGAAAAATCACCCCAAAGATAAATCTGAACATTAAGAAAAGGCCCTTCTTTATCGGTTAAGGGAAGATAAGGGCTAATTGCTTTAATTTCAAAAAAATTATTGGTTTGTTGAGCAATCGTCTCCAGATTAGAAATAAAACCAACCATCTCTTCAGAATTAAGAAAAACCCTGGCTATTTCTGTCAAATCAACTTCTCTCTCTTGATAGTTCCTTTGCAACTCTTTGGCTAAAGATTCTCGTTGGTCTAACTTGATTAAAATTTCTTGATCTGATAAATATTCTTGAGAGAGAGCTTTGATTTTATTAAACAAAGGGAAAATTCCCAAACAACCAAAAAGAAATAAGCTGATTAAACCCAAACAGGTGAAGAGGATAAGTTTTTTTTGAAGAGAAAGATTCATGGTTGAGGAACTAATTTAAGGGTAAAACTAAAATTTATATCGCTTTGCTTAATTAAATTAGATAAGGGTGCCTCAACTTCTTCAAAAAAAGAATTCTTTTCTAATAATTCTTGGAAATAAAGCAAATTTTCTCGCCAATCAGCCCAACCATTTAAAGTAATTTGATTATCGGTTTTTTGATAAAAAAAGTTAGTTAAGTAAATTCCCGAAGGAATAATTTCAGTCATTTTTTCCAAAAGCGGTGTCCAAAGAATCATTTCTTCTTGTTTTAAATAAATTTGTTTGACGAGTTGGTTAGCTTGTTTAATTTTTTCTTCAATTTCCAACACTTCTTGCGTTTTGAGATCGCTTTGTCTAATTTCTATCAATTTTTTTTGTTCTTCTAAAAGAATAGATAAAGAGAAATACGTGCTGACCAAAAGCAAGGTAAAGATAATTAAAAAAATTAAAAACCAAACAGCTAAAGAAGCTACGAGACGACTAAGCTCAGCTGATTCTAAATTTTTTTTGTCTTGGAGGGGCAAAAGATTTAATTTTAACATTTTACCTTGCTTCTCTTAAAGCCAAACCCAAGGCCGTTGTATAGGTCAAGGTCTCTCTTTTAGATAAAAGAGGTGGCCGGACCAAGGACTTTTTTTTATCTGGAGGAGAAATATTAATCAGCGGATTGCCCAGTTCAACCGGCAAATCCAATTTTTCCTCAAGGTAAGAAGGTAAATTAAGTAAAAGAGAATCACCGCCACAAAGCAAAACCCGGCTAATAACGCCGTCTGGCCCAAAAAGGTGAGCGGCCTGGCCATGATAAAAAGTAATATAATCCTTAAGTTGTTTAGCCAAGTTATTAACCAAAGGTTCTAAGGCCTGATAAACTTTTTCTTCTTTTTTATCTAAACCGATCTCAATTTTTAACTGATTAGCCCGTTTCTTGTCAACGGCTAAATTTTTCATAATTGCCTGATTGAGGAGCTGACCAGAAATGGCAATATGAGAAGTAAAGCAAATAGCTGAAGCAGAGAAAATTACAAAGTTAGTTCCGCTGGCTCCTAAATCAACAATAATTGTTGGCGTAAAATCATTGGGTTTAATTAAACTACGGACAACCGCCACCGACTCCGGCTCTAAGGCAATTGGTTCCAGACCAGCTTTTTTCAAAAAACTCAAATAACTATCAACTAAAAAGCGGGGAGCGGCGGCAATTTGGATATTATGATGGTCAAGATGATTATTCGGCTGCTCAATAATCTGCCAATCTAAATAAACTTCGTCAATACTTAAAGGGATATGCGCCTCGGCTTCCCATTTAACTGCCTGGCCGAGTTCTTCTTTTTTCATTAAAGGCAGCTGAATAACTCGGGTAAAAACTTTCTCTTCGGGTAAATTACAGATAACTTGTTTCTTTTGATAAAATTCTCCTTTAATTTTTTTTAAAGCTTCTTTCAGAATAGCGGTTAATTCTTTCTCATTCCTGATTTCTCCTCCCTTAATAAAACCAGCCGGAATATCCTCTTTAAGAAAATTAACTAAAGATAGTCCCTGTTTTTCTCTCTTAAGCTGGACGATTTTAAGAGCCAAATCACTTAAATCCAAGCCAAGGGTTGGTTTTTTGAAAAAGTCAAACATGTTTATTATTATTTTATCATTTTTCTTTTAGCTAGCCAAGCCCGGCGCTTTTTAAAAAAAAGCGCCGGGCCGGCAACCAATAAAACTCCCGAACTATCAATAAGGACATCTTTTAAGGAAGCATTCCTTCCCAAAATAAAACTCTGGTGATATTCATCAGCCAAAGCATAGCCCACGGCTAAAATAACAGCTAAAATTAAAATCTTCTTTTTGGTTAACCGATGTTCCTGAAGAGCTTGAATTAAAAGAAAAGTCAAAATAGCATATTCTAAAAAATGAGCTGATTTAGCTAAAACAAAATCCCATATCTTAGGCAGACCAGAGCTTAAATCTGGCTGATGGGAAAGAAAAAAAATTAAACCAGCCCAGAGGACTACTAACGACCATTTTCCAATAATTCTATAGTGATTTTGTCGAGTTACATTCATAGAAAAAGAAAAGCCACACTATGTTAATTAGTTTAACACAATGCGGCTTTTAAGAAAAACGATTAAGGCATCTATTTGGCAGTTACCTTGCCTTGTAAACTATGTAAATCTTCGATAATACTTGGGATTTCTTGTTCTTTTCCGGACAAAAAAGAGGCAATTAACTCATCTAAGATCTGAAAAAGTTTTCCTGGACTAAGCTGGTCATTATCCACATTGATTCTGGTTTCTGCCAATTTCTGTCGCGCCTGATTAAGCGTTTGAATCAGCAAGTCAATACTCGCCTGGGCTTTGTTTATATCCTGAATTAATCCTTCCTTGTAGCTCACCATCCCCTCCTTTATTTTTAGAGATTTAAAGACCAAAAACTAAAAGCTTTTCAAAAAATCCTTTAATGATTGGCTGTTTAAAATATCCTTCTTGGCGGCCCAGCCGCGGCGGGCTTGGGCAATGCCTAATTCTATTAAAGATAAACTTCCTTGATAATGAGCATCGCTACTGATAACTAACTTAACTCCTGCTTTAATAGCTTTTCTAATATTAACATCCCTTAAGTCCAAACGTTCTGGTTGGGCATTAATCTCCAGAGCTGTCTTGGTTCTTTTAGCTGCTTTAAAAATCTGGTCAAAATCCAATTGGCAGGCCTCTCTTTGAAAAATCCTGCGGCCGGTTGGATGGCCAATAATATCTACATTAGGATTTTCCATGGCTTGAATAATCCGTTGAGTCATTTCTTTCTTAGGCATCTTGTATTTAGAATGAACCGCGGCCACCACGATATCCAATTTAGACAAAACTTCATCTTTAATATCTATTGCGCCGTCAGCTCTAATATTAGCTTCGCATCCCCTAAGAATCCTGATTCTCTTAAAGCGACTATTAATTTTATCTATTTCTTCCATTTGACGCAAAAGTTTTTTTTCATCTAAACCATTAGTCACTCTTAAGTCCTTGGTATGGTCAGTAATGACCAAATATTGATAGCCCATTTTTTGAGCGGCTCGGGCCATTTCTTCTATACTCTGCATCCCATCACTCCAGTCAGTATGACAATGACAGTCGCCTTTAATCTCGTCATAGCCAATTATTTCAGGCAATTGACCGGCCAGAGCTGCCTCAATTTCGCCAGTATTGGTTCTTAATTCTGGTTCAATATAGGGCAGGCCGATTGATTGGTAAACTTTTTTTTCTGTTCGACCAGTTATTCTTTTTTTGCCTCGCCAAACACCATATTCATTTAATTTTAATCCTTTTTGTTGAGCCAGCCGCCGGGTTAAAATATTATGGTCTTTATTACCAGTAAAATACTGGAGAGCCGCTCCAAAACTTTGTTTTTTAATTACCCGCAAGTCGCCATCAAAACCGCCTTTAAGACGAATTGATGATTTAGTTGGTCCTTTGGCCCAAACTTTAATTACCTCGGGCATCTGGACAAAAAAATTCATTACTTTTTCCGGTTTTGAAGAGGTAACCAAAATATCAATATCACCGACGGTTTCTTTCATCCGCCTGATTGAACCAGCTAGACTAACTTTTCCTACTTGAGGCAGTTTATCTAGATGGCTAACAATTTGTCTGACTATTGGTAAAATCAAGCCAAGCAGAAAACGGCCTTTCCCCGTCTTGACAAAAGCAATGCTTTGTAAAATATTCTTTTCACTTTTTTCGCCAAAACCTTCTAATTTACTTATTTTATTGTCCTGGGCAGCTTTTTCTAAATCATTCAAATTTCTAATCTTTAACTTTTTGTAAAGAGCCTTTATTTTTCTGGGACCCAAACCTTCCACTGAGGTTAACGAATCAAGGTCAACTGGAGATTCTTTTTTAAGTTTTTGCTCGGCCTTTATTTGGCCGGTTTTAATAAATTCTTCTATTTTTGAGGCAAGCCCTTGGCCAATTCCAGGAATCTTTTGTAAGGCCTCTAATCCACCTTCTCGATAAATCTCGCCCACATCTTTTTCCAAAGATTCTAAAACCCGAGCTGCTTTGCGGTAAGCTCGGGATTTAAAAAAGGTATCTTCTTTTTTCATATCTAGCAAATCAGCCATCTGGCTAAAAATTTGGGCTAACTCTAAATTTTTCATTCTTTTTAAGGACTGTATCTTAGGGACAGTCCCTAAGATACAGTCCTTCAGTCATTCTTTGAGATAAGGCGGACGAATGCCTTTACCTAACGGTGTTCTAAATGATTTTTTATCTTTAGGATATATCTGTTTATAAATCAAAAATGGCAGAAAGGCGCTGAACAAAACAAAGGCTATTACAAGAGTAAAAAGAACATTAAAACCAAATCGATATGCAATTATCCCCCCCAAAGCCCCGGCCGCTCCTGCGCCAATGCCAATCAAAGCAGCCCTGATACTCCAATCAGACGCCTCTTTGCCTTTGTCAATATGCCGAGTAAAGATAGCCGCATAAGCGGATACATTCATACCCATACCAATGGCGTAAAATACTTGCAGAAAATAAATATGCCAGGGCAAACGAGAAAAAATATAGGCAAAGACCACTGAAGCAGCTAAAAGATTGCCAATAACAATAAACCAAAGGTCATCTTTTTCTCCGTGGTTTTTATCCAAATACCGACCAAAGGGGATAACCACTAAAGACATAACAATCCAATAAATAGCTGCGGCATAACCAACTACCTCCACGTTGCCACCTTGAATCCGTTCGGTTAAAAAAATAGCAAATATAGGACTAATAAGACCAAACCCGCTAATCAAAGCTACATCAGAAAGAATTAAAATTTTAATCACTTTATTAATTGGTTTCATAATCCTATGATAAATCCTTTGACCAAGGATGACAAGTAGCTATTCTCTTTATTCCCAGCCAAAGGCCCTTAAAAACCCCTTTTTCTTCTATGGCTTGATAGGTGTATTGAGAACAAGTTGGATAATGACGGCATTGTCCTAAAAGTCGCAAAATCGGCAACCAGCCATGGTCCGGCGAAATAGTTTTCTGATAAATTTTAATGAAGAAAAGAATAATTTTTTTAAACATATCTATTGACTTTTCTCAATTATTCATGTAAATTATCTAATCAAAAAATAAATGCAGTTATTTAACAAATAAGGGGGTGGTCATGAAGACGGAAAGGGAAAGAAATTTGTTAGATACTTATTCAAAAGAGCTAGCTCGCCTGCCTGATCGTTTATCAAAAGAGAGGGCAAAAAAATTATTCCTGAAAGCGAAAGGTGATGATCTGGAAGCCCGCAACCGATTAGTTGAGGATAATCTAAAATTAGTTATTGACATCGTCAGGAAACATTACTGGGCCAAGCTTGACGGAAATTTTATCAATTTGTTTTTGGATTTAATCCAGGCAGGTAATTTAGGAATTTTTAAGGCCTTAAAAAAATTCAAGCCCGAAAAAGGATTCGAATTTTCCACTTATGCTAAGTGGTGGATTCGGGAGGGAATTGATGAATTTTTAGAAGACCGGAAGGAATTTCCCATTTCTGATGAACACGCTCAGACAGATCTCAACCGCCTGATTCGGTTGAGAGATAACTATTTTCAAGACAATGGTCGCTGGCTGACGGCCGAAGAATTAAGTGAGCTGAGCGAAATCCCGGTGAAAAAAGTAAAGACATTGCTTCGGGCCTCTCAAACAGTAGTATCTTTGGATAAACCCATTGGAGAGGACAACGACAAGGTATTAGGCAATCTTATTGCTGATAAAAGTTCAATTGACCAAGAAGAGGTTGCTCAAAAAAAAGAGTTGAGAGAAGATATCATTGTCAGTTTCTCTTGCCTTAATCCCCGTGAAGAAAAAACGCTACGTGCCCATTTCGGTATCGGTCAAGACGATGGAGAGGGCTACGACCAGAATCGCACCTTAACGGCCATTGGTGAAGATTTTGAAATTGGCCGTGAACGAACCAGACAGATTGAAAAAGAAGGGCTCAAAAAACTTCGTCGTCGGAGAGGTCGTTTTCTAAAAGAACATCTATAGGGGTTAGCCAAAAGCTAACCCTTTTTTATTTTCCCAACAATCCCTTAAGCTTTTGAGCGTTCTTGATGGCGTAACCTTGAGCATCATTGTTGAAATATACGCAAACATCTTTAACTTTAGCCCACTTTTTTATCTTAATGGCCCATTTTTCCAATTCTTGCTCAGTATATTTAGAGGAATAAAGCGCCTGACTGCCATGAAGACGCAGATAAACAAAATCAGCCGTAATTTTTTCCTGATAAGGCCATTTAGCAGAATCGGCTAAACATAAAGCAATCCGGTGCTTTTTCAAAAGATGATATATGTCCTGATTAAACCAACTAGGGTGGCGGAATTCAAGACAATAGCGATATTTTGAAGAGAGGATTTTAAGAAAACTTGCTAATCTTTGTTTATCAACCGGCCAACTGGACGGCAACTGAAACAAAATGGGTCCTAATTTTTCTTTAAGTTTAGCGGCCCGGCTGATAAAGAGTCGCCAGGACTGACGACAACCTTTTAATTTTTTGATATGGGTAATATAACGACTGGCTTTGACGGCAAAAATAAAATTTGATGGCGTTCGCTGATACCAACCCCGAAAGGTTTTTGCCAGAGGCAAATGATAAAAAGGATTATTTAATTCAACGGTCTGAAAATGCTCTGTATAATATTCTAATTGCTTGGCTTTAGCTAATCCCTGGGGATAAAAAACCCCTTTTTCCCAATGAGTGTAAGAAAAACCGCTTGTCCCAATGTAGAGCTTAGGCATTTCTCTTATTATACCAATCAAAGAAAAATAAAAAAGGTCCGTGGGAATTGGTTTTTATTCAATCCAACAGACCCTAAGTCAAAATTACGGCGGTTTGGCCATTTCCTTTAAAGGATATCTTTGTTTTAAAATAGCCACTAGATTGGGTAAAAAATATTTTGCTCTCAAGCCGCTAATCCTGAATCTCTCTTTGCAGAAATTACAGAAGAAAATAGCCTCTTCTTTAGGGGTCCCTACATTTTCTATCCTTAAAAAAGAAATATCTTTTCCCTTACAGCCAGGGCATTGATGTTCATATTCGCTCATTCCTTCTTCCTCCTTATTCTGGTGCTAAAATCATTTTTAGCAAAGCCATCCGGAGAAAAAGTCCATTCTGGGCCTGAGGGAAATAGGTCGCTCGTTCATCTTTATCAACCGCAAAGGGTAGTTCTCCGTCTTTTGGATTACGCGGCAGCGGATGCATGATAATGGCATGGTCAGGCAGTTTTTCTAACACCCGGTCGGTAATGGAGCATTTTTCTCTGACTTCATTATAAGAGAAAGCCTGATCTCCTAACCTCTCTTTTTGAATCCGGGTTTGGTAGACGACATCTATCTTATCAGCCACTTCTATCAAATCATCGCCTTCAGAAAAATGAACATTATGTCTATCCAGATAATCTTTGATATCTTGACCAATTTTTAATATGTCTGGTGAGACATAATAGATGTTAATGTCTTTATACTTACCTAAAAGATAAGACAAAGACCTGACTGTTCGACCATTAGCCAAATCTCCAACCATAGCTATAGAAAGACCGTCTATCTTATTCAATCTCTCCCGGAGAGTATAAACATCCAAAAGAGCTTGCGTGGGATGCTGGCCAGTTCCATCACCAGCATTAATAATTGGCACATCACTGAAGGCGGCTGCTCTAGCTGCTCCGCCAGCCTTATCATAACGCAAAACAATGACATGCGGTAAATACATACTTAATACCTTAATAGTATCTTCTAAGGTTTCTCTTTTAGCGGCCGAAGAAAACTCTCGGGCATTTTCAGTTGAAAAGATCACCCGACCACCTAAATTTCTCATGGCTATTTCAAAAGAAGCCCGGGTTCGGGTGCTTGGTTCATAAAACAAAGATATCATCTTTTTATCTTTGACCCCTTCTTGCATTTTTTCTTTTTCTTTAGGTGAGAGTTCGCCATAATACTCTTTAACTACCCAACCACCCATTTTTTCAGTTAAATAAAAAATCTCATTGAGAAGTTCCAAATCAAACTGCTGCGATTCTGTAATATGGTGTATTTTTCTCATTTCTTACCTCCTTTTTTGTTGGTTTGATCTTTTTGGTAATTCCTCAATATTAGGTATTTGATGTTCTTGAAGATACTTTTCCAGTCCTTTAATGATTTCAGACATGACCATAGGATTGATAAAATTAGCTGTGCCTATTTGAACTGCCTTAACTCCTAGACAGAAAAAATCCAAAGCATCTTCCAAATTCATAATTCCGCCGATGCCGATAACCGGAACTTTTACTGCCTTTATTACCTCCGATACTTTCTGGAGGGCAATCGGTTTAATACAAGGCCCGGAAAGGCCGCCCGTAATCCATTCACCTTGGCCAGGTCCCCTTTTAATATAGCCCATGGCTTTGAGAGTATTAATCAGAGAAAGAGCATTAGCCCCTCCTTCAACAGCTGCCTCGGCAATTATCTTAATATCTGTCACATTAGGAGTCAGCTTAACAATGACTGGACGAGAAGTATTTTTACGAACAGCAGCTACTACCTGATAAGTAATTCGAGGGTCAGTGCCAAAAGCCATGCCACCTTTTTCAACATTAGGACAGGAAATATTAACCTCTAAACCATCTATTCCTTCAACTTCATTTAATCTTTGAGATATCTGCCTGAACTCATTAATTGTCTGACCAAAAATGCTGACTATAATAGCTATATCAAACTGCCGCAAAAAAGGGATTTTTTCCTTAATCACGACTTCTAAACCGGGGTTCTCCAAACCGATAAAATTAATCAGGCCGGCTGGAGTTTCCATAATCCGAGGCGGCGGATTGCCCACTTTTGGCTGCAGACTGGTGCTTTTAGTAACAATACCCCCAAGTTCTGAAAGGTTATAAAATTTATCACTCATTTCTTGGCCATAACCAAAAGTGCCGGCCGCATTCATTACTGGACTCTTCATTCTTATACCAGCTATTTCGGTTTCTAAGCTTACTTTCATCTCTATCTCCTATCTTTAAGGGTTGCCAATTTCTTGTTTTCAAAGAGCTTATTTTCCACGCAGATTAACAAATTGACTAATGACTGTCAAGCATATACAAGGAAAGAGATAAAATGGAAATAAGTAAAATAAAGTCAGAGGAAATTGTGCATTTATTTCAAAACAAACTGGCTTGTTTGGAAAAATTACCTCGTTCTTCATCTTTAAAAATTTTAATCCGGCCAAATTCACCATCATAACCCGGTTCAATATTGACCTTGCCCTGGCGAACCCGGCTTACTCCTTCGGCAATTTCAGCGGAACTGGCCCGCTCTATTTGTTCCGGGCTTATCTCCAAAAGTATCTTGAATTCTGAACCAAGACGCTTAATCAAATTCTTATACTCTTCCCTAACCGCTTTACTAGCCACCCCCATTCCTTTGGCTTCAGCAATAATTTCTTCTAAAGGAATTGTTTTTCTAAAAGGAACAACTTGGGCTGGATTCTCTCCTTCTTTTCTATCAGCCAAATCATTAACCCGATGAAGCACGCCAATTGTCAATGGCTTGCCGCATTGAGGACAGATATTCTTTATTTTTCTTGACTCTTGAGGAGTAAGACAAACTTGGCAATTACGATGTCCGTCATAATGATACTTGCCTTCTTCAGGAAAAAACTCAACTGTTTCTAAAAATTTTTGAGGGTCTCTGTTTTTTATTGCCTCGACAACCCCGGCGTAACTCAAATTAGTATCAAAAACATTAGCTTCCCGGCCAATTTTGCTGGGTGAGTTATGAGTAATAAATCCATTAGCTATATAATTTTTATAATTAGGAACTGTAAGATCATATACATATTTACAATTAGACTTTATTTTTTTCGTCTCTTGCACGCTTTCCCATATAATATCACTATCAGCAAATCTTTTTAATTTTTCTATAATTAATTTTTCTTGCGACGGCGCCTTTGTTAGATAATTTAAAAATATCTTTATAAATTCTTTTACATTTCCTCGTTTTAGAGTATTACTATGTTTTAAATGATAATGTAATCGCCATGGAATATCATAATAAGAAATCGCTAATTCGTTTCTAACTCTTAAAATTTCGTTTTTAACTGGCAATGGATCTACAAAACTACTTTTTGGACTTTGTAAAATAGAAGAAAGGTATTCTAATAATTTCTCTTTTTTTGGAACAGAATTAAATCCAATTTCTCTATTAAATATCCTTAATTGCTTCTGTCCGTATATACTAATTTTGTATCTCCATTTCTTTTTATTTTTCTCAAAATCATGATAAATATTAGAATTAATTCCAAATTTCATTAAAAGCGTCTGAACTTCTTTTATTAAGATCAAACTAGACATAGAAATTTGGATAGAATGATCTGTATTTGTGCCTTCAGCATCAAATAAACCTTTTAAAAATGCCGCTATTTCTTTCTTGGGTAAACTAAAAATAAGATTAGGAATTCGGCGTCTCAAAGAAGAAACTAAGATTTCAGAATCTATTTGACATAAATATTCTGCTAGATAAGAAGGATATCTATATGCATATGAATTTCCTTTCTTTTTTCTTAATCTGCCCTTAATATTAAAAACTTCTTTAACTAAATTTTGATAATGGTTTAATAAATTTAAATCTTTATCTGTGAAAGAGAGACTACTTATTTTTCCTTCAGAATGCTCAATCCCGCCATCTCCTAATATATAGCCTAAAATCTGACAAAATTTTTCGTTTGTAAATTTTGGAAACCTTTCTAAAGGGAATCTATATATTAAAAATTTTTCCTTAAATTTATTTCTGTCAATTCTTAAAAATTCACAGTATTTATCTATAAAGCTCTCTTTTGAAGTTTTAACTTTGTGTTTTTCGAATATCCAAATACAATCCTTTTTAACTCCAATGTATTTTCCTACGTCTTTCTGAAATTTCTTATTTTTTATCCGTAATACTTTTAAATGATCAATGCCTTTGGGAAGAATTTTGAGTTTATGATCGATGGCGAAATAAGGAAGTTTTCTAGACTTTCCTTTGTTCAAAATCCGTCTTAAACAGGCTACTAAATCGCCTTTTTTTAATTTGGAAGCTTCTGTTTCTATGATTTCTTCGTTCTCTAAAACAAAAAAACGATGTTCTTGAGTAGTAATAATCTCTTTAGCTCGAGTTATTATTTTATAAAGAATAGAGGGACTGGGCAACTTATGTAATTTAGAAATCTTGGCCTCTGTCTGTCTTAAACTACCATCGAAATCAATACTTAATGCTTTATGTGGATTTAAATCTTTTATTGGAATCGGTTTGCCATTGATTGTATAAATATTAGTATCTGGATGAACGCAATGGGCATCGGAATTGCTGACTAGAGTAATTTTGTCTAAAGATGAATTTAGCCAGCTCATTGGGGGATCGCTGGAAAGTCCTGTTTCTCCAGCATAAATATATTTTGAATATTCTTCAAAACACTCTTCCAAAGAGTCGAATCCTGAATTAGCTCCGAATAAACTAAACCAGGGAGTATAGATATGAGCCGGAATAATAAAACAATCCTGAGAAGTATTTAAAACAATTTTAGCCAGTTCTTTGGCGTCAAGGCCCAAAATAGGCCGACCGTCAGATTTAAGATTGCCAATCCAGCCCAAACGGGTATTAATTTTCTCTACTGTTGAGAAATCAGGCGCTAGAACAACAATGTGGATTTTCCGCGTCCGGTTGTTTTTTGAATAAATACAACTGATTTCGCTGCTTAATAAAAAACGCCCTTCTTCATCTTGATGATTATTAGGCAACCAATCATTATTAGCTAAAGAAGCGCGACTTTTCTTTTTTATCTTAAAAAGCCCTGGTTCAGCCGGCTCAAGTTTTTGTCTAAGCTCTTTTATCCAGAGCGGGTGGGTAAAATCACCAGTTCCTAAAACTTTAATTCCCTTAATTTTAGCCCATTTATTTAAATTTTCCACATCCATATCCCGCGAAGTCGCCCGGGAATATTTGGAATGGATATGCAGGTCAGCAA
>CAZPQT010000008.1:0-26301 GCA_964589195.1 uncultured Candidatus Saccharibacteria bacterium | reverse complement strand
TTAGGGGGTTTTTTTGTTTGTTTTAACAATGTTCAGGCGGCTACCTTAGACGAACAAGTCAATTTCTATGTTGATACTGATTATGACGCCCTTGACCGCAGCCAATTGCCGGCTACCTTGCGAGTTATCGGCGAGAATATTTATTTTTATGTGGAAAATGATTATTGGAATAAATTGAATGGCTCTTACAGAAATTCATTAAGAGAAACCTTAGAAGATTTGGCTGATGATTTTGACCGGGTTATTTATCCTAAAGAAAGAGCTGCTTTTGGTTCGGAATGGAATCCGGGAATTGATGGCGACCAAAAAATTACTGTTTTAATTACTCAATTAGTTAATAGTGCCGGCGGCTATATTAACACTTTTGACGAGTATCCTCGTTCGCAAATTTCTAATTCTAACGAGAGAGAAATGATTTATCTTAATACCATTAGTATTTTCAGTCCAAAAAATAAGGCCTTTTTAGCTCATGAATTTCAGCATTTAATTTCTTTTTATCAAAAGACCGTTTTATACGGCCTAGAAGAAGAGGTTTGGCTTAATGAAGCCCGTTCAGAATATGCGCCGACAATCTGCGGCTATAATGATATTTATTCGGGCAGTTATTTAGCTGACCGGGTAGATGCTTTTTTAGATGAATCTTCTGATTCTTTGACTGAATGGAAAAATAAAGTGGCTGATTACGGAGTGACCAGTTTGTTTTTGCATTATTTAGTTGACCATTATGGCCTGGAAATTTTAACTCAGATGACCTTGAATAATCAAATTGGTATAGCCAGTATTAATCAGGCCTTGGCTGATTTGGATTATACTGAATCATTTGCTGATATTTTTGCTGATTGGGCCGTGGCTAATTATCTTAATGATTGTCAGATTAGTGACCCTTCGACGGGCTCAGAGAATAAATATTGCTATCTTAATGATAATTTAACTTACTATCGCCTTCATACTGATTATTCAGCCAGTTATAGCGGCTTTCCCAATCTGATTGTTTCCCGGAGCAGTTCCGTTAAAGATTGGGCGCCCTATTGGTATCGGTTCAGGCAAGGAACGGCTCAATCGACCGAGCGAGATACCCTCAAATTAGAATTTGTTGGTTCAACTTTTCGAGGTGACTTTCAGGTGCCTTATATTGTCACTGACCAAAATAACCAGACCACGGTTCAATTTATTCCTTTAAATAATCAGCAAGAAGGTGTTGTTTATATTCCTAATTTCACCAGTTTAAATAAGTCAGTCATTATGATTCCCTTTAATCAGTATAAGAAAAGCGGTTTTGGCAGTAACGAACCATTAAGCTCGTTTTCTTTTACTGCTTCCAGCGTGGCCGCCACCCCGCCAGTAATTAGCCAGCTTCGGCCGAGTAGCGGTTCAATCAATGGTGGTTTAGCGCTCACTATTCAGGGAGAAAATCTGTCAACGGTTAATCAAATTATTTTTGGTCAAACAATTATAACTGATTTCGAGATAATTAATAATCAAACAATAAGTTTTATCAGTCCGGCTCATTCGGCTGGTTCGGTAAATATTGTTCTGACTAACGCTGATGGAGAACAAACTACTTTAGCCAATACTTTTACTTATTTAAGTGGTTATCCCGAAGGCAGTTTAATTCGAGCCAGCGGAGATTATAAGGTTTATATCATTAAAAACAATTATCGGCGCTGGATTCAAAGCGCGGAAATCTTTAACGCCTATGGACATCTGCGTTGGCAGGATATTATAGAAGTTAGTCCAGATGAATTAAACAATTATCAAGAGGCCTGGCTGATTCGGGCTGATGGCGATAGACGGGTTTATGAAGTTAATGCTGATGGGACTAAGCATTGGTTGAATATGACGGCTGAAGAGTTTACTATTAGCGGTCGCCTTTGGGAAATGGTCTATATTATTAATAATTTTGAAAGGAACTTTTATATCACTGGGGCAGAGGTGATGTTTGAATAGAGATTAAGTCAAGAAAGATTGGCAATATTATTTTTCAGCTACCGCGAAAAACTACCACAGCCCCTCCCAACCATCCTTTAAAGGAATTTTATTAAATTACCCCAGCGTGAATTTTCGCTGCTGCGAACTGCTCGCTCGTCGCCTTCGGCGACACCATGCCCGCTCGCAGTTCGATGCCGCTGAAAAATATATTACCAATCTTTCTTTATTAAGAATAAATAGATTTAAAATTCAAAAAAATATTCCTTTAGCTGAATATACCACTTTCAAAATTGGTGGGCCGGCTAGATATTTTTTTGTGGCCGAAAATACTCAAGATTTAATTAAGGCAGTTGAATTTGCTCAAGAGAAAAAGCTGCCTTTTTTTATTTTAGGCGGCGGCAGTAATCTTTTGATTGGTGATAAAGGATTTGATGGGCTGGTTATCAAAGTAAACAATAATCAATTAACGATTAACCATAATAGAATTATTGCCGAGGCCGGAGTAAAACTAAGTGATTTGGTTAAGGCCTCCAGCCAAGCTGGTTTGATTGGTTTAGAATGGGCTATTAATATCCCCGGGACGATTGGCGGAGCAGTTAAATGTCAGGCCAGCGCTTTTGGTCAAAGTATTTCAAGAATAGTTAAAGAAATAAAGAAAATAGATAAAATTATTCTTTCGGTTGAATTGGTCTTAAAAAAAGGAGATAAGAAAAAGAGTCAGCAATTAATTAAAGAATATTTTAAAAAAAGAAAAGATAGCCAGCCGCTGAATTATCCATCAGCTGGTTGTGTTTTTAAAAATCCGGCTGGTCAATTCGCCGGCCAATTGATTGAAGAGTGCGGTTTAAAGGGAAAACAAATTGGTCAGGCAATGATTTCTCAAAAGCACGCTAACTTTATTATCAACTTGGGCCAGGCCCAAGCTAAAGATGTAAAAAAATTAATTCAGTTAATAAAAAAATCAGTTAACAAAAATTTTAAAATAAATTTAGAAGAAGAAATTGAATATCTTGGGTTTTAATGTTAAAATATTCTTATGAAGATAATTATTAAAGGAACCAATATAAAACTTTCGCCGAGTATTAACCAATACATTGAAGAGAAGATTGGCGGCTTAGAAAAATTTTTAAAAAAATTTAATCCCGAATTGGTTGAAGCAAGAGTCGAAGTGGGCAAGATTACCCGTGGTCAGCGGCAAGGAGATATTTTTAGAGCGGAAATAAACTTGAGCATCAGCGGCCGGCTTATTCGGGCAGAGAAAACAGAAGAATCTTTAATGGCCGCTATCGATTTAGTTAAAGATGAATTATCTAGAGAGGTAAGAAAATACAAGGACAAACAAGCAACTGTCTTTGTCCGGGGCGCCCGTTCTTGGAAAAAATTTTGGCGACTTAGTCCTTTAGCTCGCTTTCGCGCTTCCAAAGCAGGCAAAGTTATTAAAAGAAAATAAGGACATAGAACTTATCCACATTACAAATGTTGACAAACAAAGTATAATTAAATTAGAAAATGATTTTTTGTTCTTTCAATGGGTAAAATGGAGGTCGAGTTTACCTGTTTCATTTTCTAAAGCCTAAAATTAAATAGTTTCAAAAAAAATGGTTAAAAGAAAAAAAGCAGCTAAGAGAAAGAAGGCTGTTCCTAAGAAGAAAAAGACAACGAAGAGGAAAACAACTCGGAGGAGAAAAAAGAAATAGTTTTTCTTTCCTAATAGACCTGTCTGTTGACAGGCAGGCGACAGACAGGTCTGTTTGTTAATAAACGGACTTAAAAGATTAATTAGTTCTAAGTAACTTTTCAATATTTTGAGGATTTGTTTAGGATATTTTTCTTAACCCGGATTTGATTTTTTGGTGATTTTGTTTTAAAATAAAAGCAGTTTCAACTGCTTTTTAATTATGTCTTTTTTAGATAAATTTTTAGGTGACGCTAATCAACGGAAGATAGAAAAACTTCAATCAATAGTTGACCGAATTAATCAACTCGAACTGCAGTTCGAGCATTTTTCTAATGAGCAATTAAAAGAAAAGACAAAAGAGTTTAAGAAAAGAATAAAAGAAAAAATAAAAGGGAGTGTCATTCCTGATGGGAGTGACGCTCCCAAAGTTCTTCCTATGGGGAGTGACGCTTCTAAAATTCTTGATGAGATATTGCCCGAAGCATTTGCTTTGGTTCGCGAAGCAGCCAAACGGATTTTGGACCAGCGTCATTTTGATGTTCAGTTGATTGGTGGCATTGTTCTTCATCAGGGTCAGATTGCTGAAATGAAAACTGGTGAGGGAAAAACTTTAGCGGCTACTTTAGCCATTTATCTAAATGCTTTAATTGGTCAAGGAGTCCATATTGTTACAGTTAATGATTATTTAGCCCGGCGCGATACTAACTGGATGGGACCAATTTATCATTTCTTGGGGCTCACCTGCGCTTGTCTTAATCATGAAAAGGCCTATTTTTTTGACCCTCAAACAGTAACTGACAGAAATGAGGTTACTGTGGAAATGGAAAATCTTAAAGAGGTTCCTCGCCAGGAGGCCTATCAAGCTGATATTACTTACGGGACTAATAATGAATTTGGTTTTGATTATTTACGGGATAATATGGCTCCTACCTTAGAAATGATGGTTCAGCGGGAGCCGTATCTGGCTATTATTGACGAAGTAGATAGTATTTTAATTGATGAAGCGAGAACTCCTTTGATCATTTCCATGCCTGATGCGGAGTCAACTAAACTCTATGAGCAATTCAGCCGAATTATTCCTCAACTCAAAGAGAATATTGATTACAATATTGATGAAAAAGCGCGAGCCGCCACTTTAACTGAACAAGGCATTGCCAAAGTAGAGAAGATATTGAGTTTAGATAATATCTATCAAGAAGGCGGCATTCGTTATGTTCATCATTTGGAGCAGGCCTTACGGGCTCAAGCGCTGTTTAAAAAAGATAGAGATTATGTGGTCAAGGATGGACAGGTGATTATTGTTGATGATTTTACTGGTCGCTTGATGCCCGGTCGTCGTTATTCCGAGGGTTTGCACCAGGCCTTAGAAGCCAAGGAAAAAGTTCAGGTTCAACAGGAGAGTCGGACTTTAGCTTCAATTACCTTTCAAAATTATTTCCGCCGCTATCCTAAATTAGCTGGAATGACCGGCACGGCCCTTACTTCAGCCGAGGAATTTCACAAAGTTTATGAATTAGAAGTAGTCGTCGTGCCGACTAATAAGCCAATGATTCGGCAGAAGTTACCAGACAGTGTTTACAGAACCGCTCAGGGTAAATTTCAAGCTATTGTTAGAGAAATAAAAAGCCGTCATCAAAAAGGTCAGCCGGTTTTGGTCGGTACGGTTTCTATTGAGAAGAATGAGTTGCTGTCCGCCTATCTTAAAAAGGCAGGCGTCCCTCACCAACTCCTTAACGCTAAACACCACGAACAGGAAGCCGAGATTATTGCTCAAGCCGGTCAAAAAGGGGCGGTTACGGTGGCTACTAACATGGCTGGTCGGGGCGTAGATATAATTTTAGGCGGCCGGCCAGAAGAATGGGCAGGCGAGCAAGGACATCTTTCAGCTACGCAAAAGGGCAAACAAGCGAGGAATTTTGCTGCCGAGAATCGCTCGCTCTCCGCCTCCGGCGGAACCATGCCCGCTCGCGATTCTAGACCGCTGAAAGATGCCTCTGCTCGCCTTCCTACTTGGCGGCAATATCACGATGAGATAGTTAAATTAGGCGGTCTCCATGTTATTGGCACGGAAAGACACGAAGCGCGGCGGATTGATAATCAGTTGCGCGGCCGGGCTGGCCGACAGGGCGACCCGGGCTCGAGTCAATTTTTTGTTTCATTAGAAGATGATTTAATGCGTATTTTTGGCGGGGAACGAGTTAAATCAATGATGGAAATGTTAAAAGTGCCGGAAGACCAACCTATTGAAAACAAATTAATTTCCAAAGCCATTGAATCAGCTCAAGCAAAAATTGAAGGTTATAACTTTGACATCAGAAATCATGTTTTGGAATATGATGATGTGATGAATAAACAGCGAGAAGTGATTTACCAAAAAAGAAAAGAAGTTTTAAGTAAAAAAAATCTTAAAGCGGATATTCTGGAGACAATTAGAGAAGAAATTAACAAGCTCGTTCAATTTCATACTCAAGCGCCTCAAGGAGAAAATTGGAATTATCAAGAAATCAGCGAGATTGCTAAAAGCGTTTTTCCCGTGCCCAATAATCTTCTGGAAACCTTAAAGCATTTTAAGGAGCCGGAAGAAATCAATCAGTATCTAATTAAATTAGCTGAGGAGGCCTATCAACAAAAAGAAAAAGAATTAGAAACCAAGAATATGCGCCAGATAGAAAAATTTGTTTCCTTGCGCAGTATTGATACGCTCTGGATGGACCATTTAGATGATATGGATTATTTACGGGACAGCGTTCGCTTACGCGCCTATGGCCAAAAAGACCCTTTAGTTGAGTATAAGAACGAAGGCATGCGCTTATTCCAAAGATTGTTGGCAGCTATCCAATCAACCATGGTTAATACCATTTACAAAGTTGCTTTAGCACCGGCTGGAAATGTTGCTAGGCAACCGGCTAGGTCAGCCGCTGATGGTTTGCCAACAGCGGGTAAGAAAATCGGCCGCAACGACCCCTGTCCTTGCGGGTCAGGTTTGAAGTATAAAAAATGCCATGGCAGATAAAGAGGAAAAATCAAAAATTAAAATTCTTACTTACCGGAATTATTTACAGATGATTAAAACCAGTCAAGGCAGTCAGATGTTCCGGCATCTTTATGTTTTGATGGATGGCAAGAAAAAGGATGTTTTAGAGAATGGTAATCTTTCCTGCGCTTATTATGTTTCCTCAATTCTGAAAATCTTTGATTTAATTTCCCAGCCACATGCCACGGTCAAAAGTACTATTGAGGATATGCTTAAAAGCAATTGGCAACCGACTAAAAAACTAAAACCTGGTAATGTTTTGGTTTGGCAGGAAAAAAAATTTTCTAATGGGACAATCCATCAACATGTTGGTTTTTATTTAGGCCAGGATAAAGCGATTAGTCATCAATACGAAAAGAAAATGCCAATTATCCATCATTTTACTTATGGCCGAACCCAAACCGGCCAGCCCAAAAGAAAAATCATTCAAATATTAACTCATCCGATAATTAGATAATGTTTTTCAAGGAGCCGAAAAATACTAAAGAGATGTATTGGACGCAGCATGTTAAAGAAAAGATGCGGTATTATGGATTGGGCGAGGGACGGCTACGCCGGATTTTGAAAAGTCCTCAACGGCAAGAAAAGGGGATTGCTCCGCGAACTGTTGCCTTAATGCAACCAGCTGGCACAAAAAGGCCAAGCGAGATTTGGCTGATGTACCAGCAGATTGGCCGAAAAAAGAAAATGATTTCGGCCTGGCGCTATCCGGGAACCAGTCCCATTGGCGAACCAATTCCTATTCCGGAAGACATTATTGAAGAATTGAGGAAAGAAAAAGTTATTTTATAAAATGAAGAGGCCCATTCAGTTTAAAATGAATGGGCCGGTTGAGGGGAGGAATAGCGCAGACTTAATTTCTTATCAAGGTGCTGTTTCGTTTTTCGATGGTAAAGACGATTGCATCTCCAACAGCGTCTTTAAGGGGGATACGGGCAACATATACCCATTGACCAGTATAGATTTTCCCATTCTTGTCCTTTATAATAACCTGGACAAGATGTTTTCCGTCTGACTGGTGAGTGACCCCGACATGCACCTCGGCCACCATATCGGAATTAAGGCTACCCTGGGGAGAAAGATAGACAAGAAGAATCTTTTCTTTCTCGGCAGCCGAAAATTCATAACCTTGGGCGGTAATCTCGATTTGGTTAGCAAAAACCGGAACCGGTAAAGCAAGTGCCAATACCATTACTGTCAGAAAAACCATACTCTTTTTTTTCATCAGATCCTCCATTTAAATTAGGTTAAGGTTCATAATTATATATCTATACACTATCATATATATACTAATTTGTCAATAGTAAAATTTGAGGATTGTTTTGACAAAAAAAAGAAAACAAGGTAAATTAAAGTCAATGGGAATTTTTATTAAAGGAGTCAACGAGAGAAGGTTCTCCGGAGGCGGGTCTCTGTCAAAGGGCGGACAGGCTACCTTTGGCGGAAAAAACAAAAAAGTCCCCTGGACTATTTTTATTATTTTTGTCGTTGCTTTGTTGGCAACTTTTTTAAATTATCCAATTATTTGGGATAAAGGAGTCGGTTGGATTAACCAACGGGCTGGCCTAACTTTACTGCCCAATTTTTATAAATTGCCTTTCAAATTAGGACTTGATTTACAAGGCGGTACCCATTTAGTTTATCAGGCGGATTTATCCAATATTGAGCCGGATGATTACATGGATTCCATGCAAGGAGTGCGTGATGTCATTGAGCGGCGGGTTAATCTTTTTGGCGTAGCCGAGCCAGTTGTCCAAGTTAATAAAGTCGGCTCGCATTATCGTTTGATTGTTGAGCTGGCTGGGGTTAAAGATGTTGGTCAGGCCATTGCCATGATTGGCCAGACCCCTTCCTTGGATTTTCGGGAAGAACGGCCAAAATCAGAAACAGAAAATATTTTAGCTGAACAGAGAAAGATTGAAGAGAAATTAGAACAAGAGATAGCCATTACCTCGGATGAAGAAAGCCTATTACTTAAAGACCCTTTTTTTACGCCGACTCAATTAACCGGCCGTTATCTTAAGGGAGCCCAATTGGGCTTTGACCAACAGACCTATCAGTCGCAGGTTAATCTTCAGTTTGATGATGAGGGCAGTAAGATTTTTGAAGAATTAACCAGAAAAAACGTTGGTCAATCGTTGGCTATTTATTTAGATGGCGTTCCGATTAGCGCGCCCACGGTTCAAGAAACAATCTCTGGCGGCAAAGCTCAAATTAGTGGTAATTTTAGTTTAACCGAGGCTAAGGAACTAGTCCAGCGTCTTAATGCCGGCGCCTTGCCGGTGCCGATAAATTTAATTAATCAACAGACCGTTGGCGCCAGCTTGGGTCGTCTTTCTTTGGAACAGTCCCTACGAGCCGCTCTTTGGGGATTTTTGGCTGTTTTGCTTTTTATCATCTTTTACTACCGTTTGCCTGGCTTGTTGGCTAGTTTATCTCTTTTAATCTATGTCGTTTTGGTTTTAGCTATTTTTAAATTAATTCCGGTTACCTTAACTTTGGCCGGCATTGCTGGATTTATTTTATCTATAGGTATGGCTGTTGACGCTAATGTACTTATTTTTGAACGGCTTAAGGAAGAACTTAAGTCGGGTAAAAGCTTGGGAGGCAGTATTGAGGAAGGATTTCGCCGGGCGTGGCCAGCTATTCGTGACGGCAATATCTCGACCATAATTACTTGTTTAATTTTGTTTATTTTCGCCACTGGCTTAGTTAAGGGTTTTGCCTTGACCTTAGGCATCGGTGTTTTAGTCAGTATGTTTTCAGCCATTATTGTGACCAAAAGTTTTTTAAGATGGTTTATTGGGGGGAAGTTGGAAAATTGGCTAAGGGTTTGGAGGTAGTCCGAGAGCAGCCCTCAAACAACAGTAAGGATGGTCCTCGTATTTGCTTTTTTAAAAGCAAATATGAGGACAGTCCTTAAGCATACGAATCTAAATGCAAATTGTTTCTCATCGCAAAATCTATTTCTCTATTTCGCTTATGCTGGTTTTAGCCAGTTTGGTTAGTTTATTGCTTTGGGGGTTAAAATTAGGTATTGATTTTAGCGGTGGTACTTTAATGGAAATAGAATTTTCAGAAGAGCGATTGACTAATCAGCAAATTCAGGAGAGGTTAGCTGATTTAGAATTAGACCAGATTATTCTTCAATCAACCGGGTCAAAGGGATTGATTTTGCGTTTAAAAGACATTGACGAAGAAACTCACCAGATGATTTTGGCAAAGCTAAGAAAGCTTGACTCTCAAGGGGAATCAAGCTCCCAAATTATTACTGAAAAAAGATTTGAATCAGTTGGTCCTTTAATCGGTCAAGAATTAAAAAGAAAAGCTTCCTGGGCAATTCTTTTAGCTATGGCCGCGATTATTTTTTATATTGCCTGGGCTTTTCGGAAAATTTCTAAACCAGTCGCTTCTTGGCAGTATGGTTTGGTGGCCATCATTGCTTTATTTCATGATATTCTAATTACCCTTGGTTTTTTTTCAGTACTTGGTCATTATTGGAATATAGAGATAGGACTGCCCTTAGTAGCCGCTTTTCTGACTATTCTTGGTTATTCGGTTAATAATAGCATTGTTATTTTCGACCGGTCACGGGAAAATCTTTTAAGAACCCGTTGGACTGACTTTAAAGAAACAATTAATCAAAGCATTGAGCAAAGCCTGACTCGTTGTCTTAATACTGCCCTGACTACTCTTTTTGTTCTTTGGGCCATCTTTTTCTTAGGCGGCCAAAGTATTAAATATTTTGCCTTAGCTTTAATTGTCGGCATAATTGTTGGTACTTATTCTTCTATTTTCGTGACCAGCTCTTTAATTGTTGTTTGGCAGGGATGGAAAAGAAAATAGTATTGACGTCTATTAAATAATGTGTTAGATTAAAAGTAATATCTTATAAGAATATGAATAAAATTCCATCCTTATTAAAATATGAACAATTGGTTTTCCAGGCAGTTAAAAATGTTGCTAATCAGCGGACGCGAGAAATTATTAATTTACGTTTTGGTTTACAAGATGGTCAGCGGCAAACCCTGGAAGCAATTGGCCAAAAATATGGCATTACGCGAGAGCGGGTTCGTCAAGTGGAGGAAACCGCTTTTTCTGATTTCAGAAAACCAGCTCTAAGGAATTTATTTAAGCCAGCTTTTCGGCTGATTGATAATTTTCTTAATCAAGAAGGTGGTCTGGTTAAAGAAGAAAGATTACTTTCTTCTTTGACTAATCAGGAACATCTTCATCCTAGGCGGGGTGGTCTTTTCTTTATTTTAACTTTAGGTCAACCTTATCAACGTTTTGTTGAATCGGATAAATTTTATTCTCTTTGGATTAATTCTCCGGATAGTTTTAATAAAACAAATTCCTTTATTACTAACTTAGTCAAAAAATTAGAGGAACAAGAAAAACCGGTTTCCTTGAATTATGTTTTAACTTACCTTAAAGAAACAGGCGCTCTCTTACCAAAAAGAGTTTTATTTTCTTATTTAGATGCCGCTAAACAAATTGACCAGGATAATTTTGGTTATTTTGGTTTGAGTAAATGGCCGCAGGTCAATCCGCGCGGCGTTAGAGATAAAGCTTATATTATTTTCAAGGAACAGAACCATCCTCTGCATTTCAGAGAAGCAGCTCAGTTAATTAATCAAAGTAATTTAAATACTAATTTAGCTCGTCCCCAAACCGTTCATAACGAATTGATTAAAGACGATCGTTTTGTTTTAGTTGGTCGGGGGACTTATGCTTTAAAAGAATGGGGCTATCAGCCGGGGACTGTCCGTCAAGTAGTTGCTCAGGTATTAAAAGAAAATGGTCCTTTATCTAAAGAGGAAGTTTTAGCTCAAGTTTTAAAAACTCGGTTAGTTAAAAAGAACACTGTCCTAATTAATCTTCAAAATCGAGAATATTTTATCAGAAATGAGGAGGGTAAATATAACTTGCGTAAAATATAAAGTTGACAATTTCGCTGTTATTTTATTATGCCTAGCCCTTTAACGGTTATCTTTGCTTTTATAGTTGGCCTTTATTATTTAGGAGGGTTTTTATTATCTCTCTGGTGGATTTATTTACCTTTAATTCTTTTTTTCCTGGTTAAAGGTTTATGGCTGAAAAACGCCAGGCAGAAATTTATTAAAAATATGGATTGGGTTCTGTTGGAAGTTAAGCCGCCAGCCGAAATAAAGAAAACGCCGCGAGCTATGGAACAATTTTTTGCTGGTTTGCACGGTTGCCAAAGGACGCCTAACTGGAAAGAAAGAAATTTAGAAGGTCAGGTTCAGGAATGGTTTAGTTTGGAATTAGTCAGTCAGAACGGTGAAATTCATTTTTTTATCAGGACGCATTCAATGTACCGAAATTTAGTTGAGGCCCAGATTTATGGTCAGTATCCAGAAGCAGAAATTCATCAGGTTAACGATTATGTTCAATCAGTCCCGGCTGATATTCCAAATAAAGATTATGACTTATGGGGAACAGAGTTAATTTTAGACAAAGAAGACGCCTATCCCATCCGGACTTATGAGGCCTTTGAAAAAGGTCTTCTTATGGAAGAACAGCGAATTGACCCCATCTCTTCCTTGTTAGAAGTAATGAGTAAAATAAACAATGGAGAGCAGATTTGGATTCAGACTTTAATTCGACCGGTCATGGATGACTGGAAAAAAACTGGTGAAAAATTAAGAGATAAATTAATTGGTCGAGCCATAGAAAAAGCGCCGGGTGAACTTAAAAAAGAGGCCATTGCCTGGAAAGACACCACTAAAGAGCAAATTAACTTTTTAATTGCTGGTCCAAAAATTGCTGGGGAAAAAGAAATACCCAGAGTGATTAATCCATTGGATTGGATGACTAAAGTGGAAAAAGATGTCATTACCGCCTTAGAAGAAAATATCTCTAAAATTGGCTTTGAGGTGATTATTAGGTTTATTTATTTAGCTCAAACAGCTGTTTTTGCCAAGCCCAATGTGGCGGCGGTGATTGGTTGTTTTAAGCAATTTAATACCCAGCATCTTAATGGTTTTAAACCTAATAGCAAATTAAGTACCAAGATTGATTACCAGATTCAATTTAAAAAACCTCGCGAAGTTTACCGAAAAAAGAAAATATTAGCTGCTTACCAAAAGAGAGATTTTGTTCAACATTCAAAGGTGATTAAATATCTCAAGCTATTTTTCTTTGAACGTTTGCCTATCCTCAAATGGTTCTTTATCAGAAGCCAGCCTTTCGTTTTTAACATAGAAGAATTAGCCACTATTTATCATTATCCTGGATTAATGGTTAAGGCGCCTTTGACGCCTAAAGTAGAAGCTAAAAAAGGCGAACCGCCTACTGGTTTGCCGGTTGAATAATGTCGAGGGCTGTCCTCTCACTATATGAACGATATTAATCTTTTTGCTGAAACTAATTTCCGTAACCAACGCCGCCGGTTTGGTATTAAAATTGATGACCGGCGGAAACATTTATATGTGGTTGGTAAAACCGGCATGGGCAAGACAACTCTACTGGAAAATATGGCTATCCAGGATATTCAGGCGGGTCGGGGAATCGGTATAGTTGACCCACATGGAGAATTTGCTGAAAAAATGCTGGATTTTGTTCCTTCCCAAAGAATAAACGATGTTATTTATTTCAATCCAGCTGACTTGGATTATCCGATTGCCTTTAATGCTATTGAGAGAGTTGACCCTGAACACCGCCATTTGGTTGCATCTGGTCTGGTTGGTGTTTTTAAGAAAATTTGGGCCGAGACCTGGGGACCGCGTTTAGAATATGTTTTGCGCAATGCTATTTTGGCTTTATTGGAGTATCCCGGAGCAACCTTATTAGGGATTATGCGGATGTTGACTGACAGAGATTATCGCCAGAAAGTAGTTAATAAGATTCAAGACCCAGTAGTTAAAAGTTTTTGGGTTGATGAGTTTTCTAAATACCGCGGCAGTTTTGAAGTAGAAGCAGTTGCGCCAATTCAAAACAAAGTTGGTCAATTTTTAACTAACCCCTTAATCAGAAATATCGTTGGTCAGACCAGGTCAGCTATTGATATTAGAAAAGCTATGGACGATGAGAAAATTCTGATTATGAATCTTTCTAAGGGTTTAATCGGCGAGGATACTTCAGCTCTTTTAGGAGCTATGTTGATTACCCGTTTGCAGTTGGCGGCGATGTCCCGGGTGGATATTCCTGAAGAGGAACGAAAGGATTTTTATCTTTATGTTGATGAATTCCAGAACTTTGCCACTGAGGCCTTTGCTAATATTTTATCAGAAGCCAGAAAATACCGTCTTGATTTAACCTTAGCTCATCAATATATTACCCAAATGGAGGAAATAGTCAGAGATGCTGTTTTTGGTAATGTGGGAACGATGATTAGTTTTCGGGTTGGCGCCCAAGACGCTGAATATTTAGAAAAAGAATTCGTTCCTGAGTTTAGTGTTCAAGATTTGGTTAATTTAAGTTTTGCTCAAATTTATTTAAAGTTAATGATTGACGGAGTGGCTTCCCGTCCTTTTTCCGCGGCTACCTTAGCTCCTTTTGACAAGCAAAATGAAATCTATCGGGAAAAAATTATTAAGAGTTCCCGTGAACGTTATGCCAGTAACCGTCAAGAAATAGAGGACAAAATTGCTAAATGGAGTGGAGTTATTGAAACGGAAAAAGAGGCCAAGAATAAAATCAGTCGGCCATTATTTGAGGCAGTTTGTTCAGAATGCAATAAAAAAATTCAGGTTAGTTTTAAGCCCGATGGAGTCAGACCGGTTTATTGTCCGGAATGTTTGGAGAAAATTAGAAAAAAGACCTCTCCAGGCCAATTTCGTAAAATGCCCGAAACTGTTTTACGAGGTCAAAAAGATTCAACTAATCAGTTGTTTGTTCAAAAAAGTTCACCCACTCAAATTTCACCTTCGGTAAAAATTGTGGCCGGCGAGCCAAAAATAATTGAGCCTGAAGGAAAAGAAATTTCTTTAGCTGAAGCAGTGAAAAAAGAACCAGTTTCTTTTAGAATAGAGAAGAGACGAAAACAGGTTGATTTAGAGGGATTAAGAAAAACCATTGAGGAATCTTTAGCTGCTGCAGATAAAGAAAAAAATAAAAAATCATAAAAGAAGGGAGGTGATAAAAAGTGAAATTAGATAAAAAAGCGCTGGCTTTAACGGCTGGCATTATTTGGGGCTTAATGGTTTTAGTGATGACTCTCTGGGTAATCTGGCGAGGCGGCGGCACTACCTTAGTTCTTCTTCAGCAGTTTTATTTTGGTTATTCAATCAGTTATTTAGGAGCAGTTATCGGTCTGATTTATGGATTTGTTAATGGTTTTATTTACGGCTGGATTTTTGCCTGGCTCTACAATCGTTTTGTTAAATCTCCCGAGGAATAAAAAATAAATAACTTTATAGAAGTAATTAAATAAAAAAAGGCCTGTTTTTTGACCTTGTTTGAGGATTTTTTTAAATCCTTTTTTATTTTTTAAATTTGAATGGAAGAGAAGGATTATCGGAACTCTATGTTATAATTTTTCCTTCTCTTCCATTTTTTGAGGGCTTTTCCCCAGGTTTCCACACCGAGCTAACTGGCGGAATGCCCCGCGGCGATGGACCGATCCCCGTTTTCGTACCTGCAGAGGCAACGAAAGTGGTCGTTCCAAGGAGACGCACGGGTATCAGCCGTGCCGTGGTAAAGGAGCTTTTCCATGATAACCTCCTCGCTGTTAAGCGGGTTTTTTTGACCCAAACGGGTCGGTTATCGAAATTCTAATGGCTAGAGAACAGACCTTTTCTGCCATAGCCATCAAATCTCATTTTGAGTCTATCACATTCCTTAAAATTAGTCAATAAAACTTATCCACAAACAACCAAGCCAAGGACTGTCTTAAAAAACTACATCAAGGATGTAATTTTTAAGGACAGTCCTTTAACATCTTGAAAGAGAAAACAATAAAAGGTATTATATAGACATGACCTCTCAAGAAATCCGTCAAAAGTTTTTAGATTTTTTTAAGAAGAAAGGGCATGCTGTTGTCCCCAGCGCTTCTTTGATTCCGGAAAACGACCCGACCACTCTTTTTACCGGTTCGGGCATGCAACCGATGATTCCATATTTATTGGGCGAGAAACATCCAGAAGGGAAAAGAATTTCTGATTCGCAAAAATGTTTTCGGGATGTTGATATCGACGAAGTGGGCGATAATCGCCACCTGACTTTTTTTGAAATGCTCGGCAACTGGTCTTTGGGTGATTACTTTAAAAGAGAGCAGCTACCTTGGTTTTTTGAATTTTTGACTAAAGAATTAAAGCTTGACCCCAGAAGATTTTATATCACAGCTTTCCGTGGCAATCAGGAGATAGGCGTTGATAAAGATTCAGAATCAGTCGAAATCTGGAAACAAATTTTTAGGGAGGCGGGCGTAGAGGCCAAGGACATTGATTCGGCCGAGAAGAATGGCATGAAAGATGGTCGAATCTTTTATTATGATGAAACTAAGAACTGGTGGTCTCGTTCCGGCTCGCCTAGTGATATGCCAGTAGGGGAGATTGGCGGACTAAACAGCGAAGTTTTTTATGATTTAGGGGCCGATTTGAAGCTTCACGAAAGCTCTCCTTTTAAAGATAAACCTTGCCATCTTAATTGTGATTGTGGTCGTTTTGTTGAATTAGGGAATAGCGTCTTTATTGAATTTATTAAGACAGAAAAAGGTTTTAATTCTTTATCGCAGAAAAACGTTGATTTCGGCGGCGGTTTTGAAAGGATAGTGATGGTTGCTCAAGGAGAAAAAAGTCCCTTTGAGACGGATCTATTTTCTAATCTAATTAAAAAAATAGAAGCCCTATCAAGCAGGCAATACAGCGACGCTACTAAAGCAATGAGAATAATCGCTGACCATATTAGAGCGGTTTCCTTTATTATGGGCGATGATAAGGGCATTATTCCTTCAAATCTTGACCAGGGATATGTTGTTCGCCGTTTAATTCGACGGGCCATCAGATACGGCCGCCAGCTTGAGATTAAGCAGGACTTATGGACTAAAGAGATAGCCAAAGAGGTTATTGAAGATTACAAGGATGTTTATCCGGAAATGGAGAGGAATAAAGAGTTTGTTCTAAATAATTTGGATGAAGAAGAAACCAAGTTTAAAAAGACGTTGGAGAAGGGCCTGAAGGAATTTGAAAAGATGGCATTAAGAAGAGAACCGGACAAACATGGAGGGGTTGGCGTTACTCATGATCAAGAAGAATTATACGGCGAAGATGCTTTTTATCTTTATCAAACATATGGTTTTCCTCCAGAAATGATGGAGGAAATGTGTAAAGAAAGAGGTATTGAATTTGATTGGAACGGGTTTAAAACAGAACTAAAAAAACATCAGGAGCTTTCCAGAACAGCCAGCGCGGGTAAATTTAAAAGCGGCTTGGCTGACACGAGCGAAGAAACAAAAAAACTTCATACGGCGGCTCATCTGCTTTTGGCTGCTTTGCGAAAAGTTTTAGGAGACCACGTTGTCCAGAAAGGGAGCAATATTACGGCCGAGCGCCTGCGGTTTGATTTTTCCCATCCGGAAAAAATGACTGATGAGCAAAAGCAGGAAGTTGAAAAGATAGTCAATGAGGTCATTGAAAAAGACCTGCCAGTTGAATGCCAAGAAATGAGTTTAAAAGAAGCCAAGAAACAAGGAGCCATGGGCGTTTTTGAATCCAAGTACGGTGATAAAGTCAAAGTTTATTCCATTGGCGATTATTCCAGAGAAATCTGCGCTGGGCCTCACGTAGAACGGACCGGCCGACTCGGCCATTTCAAAATCATTAAAGAACAATCCAGTTCGGCCGGCGTCCGCCGCATCAAAGCAATTTTGGAATGAACCCCATTTGCCCAAAGGACCGATTTATTGTAAAATATGACTAATGGGGCGATTGAAGAATTTTTTTCAAATTGGCAAAGGTAAATTAAAAAAGGGTTATTTGCTAGCTTTGGATATTGGTACAGAGTTTGTTAAGGCCCTGATTTTTAAAGTAGATACTTCTTTGTTTAAAGACGAAGAAAAAAAGAAAGGATTAATTATTGGAGTAGGTCGGCAGCGACAATTGCCTAACCAGATGCAGGCGGGAGCAGTGGCTGATATTGACGGGGTAGCTCTGACTTGTCAAAAAGCAATTGAACAAGCCAGTCAGATGGCCCGTCTAAAACCAACAAAGGCAGTTCTCGGTGTAGCGGGCGAATTTATTAAAGGATTAACGACTAATTTTGTTTATCAAAGGAATAGTCCGGAAGAGGAAATTGATTTAGCTGAACTTAAAAATATTATTCAGAAAATTCAGTGGAAGGCCTTTGACCAGCTTCGTTCTCAATTAGCTTGGGAGACCGGCCAGCCAGAAATTGAAATCAGATTAGTTAATGCTTTGGTTAATGAGCTTAGCATTGACGGTTATCAAGTAACTAATCCTTTGGGTTTTCAGGGAAAGGAAATCTTCCTTAGTATTTTTAATATCTATGCTCCCATGGTTCAGTTGCGGGCTTTGGAGAGCATTGCCGCTAAATTAAACTTAGAATTACTTTCTATTGTTGCCGAGCCTTACGCTTTAACTAAATCTTCCAGTTTTGAGCCAAAAATCGGTGGGATATTTATTGATGTCGGTGGCGGGACAACTGATATTGCCTTGGTTCGGCAGGGCCGGGTCGAAGGTATAAAAAGTTTAGCTTTAGCTGGTCAGGCCTTTACCAAGCGCCTTTCCCAAACGCTGGGTCTCGGTTCAACTGAAGCCGAAGCGATTAAGATAAAACATGCTCAGCAGCAATTAAGCCATAATGTTCAACGAAAAATCAAAGAGATTCTGGAAAGAGATATCAAGATTTGGTCTAAGGGCGTAGAATTGATTTTAGAAGAATTTAGTCAGGCTGAATTTTTTCCTCCTTTAATTTTACTTTGCGGCGGCGGCAGCTTATTGCCCGGCATTAAAAATATTTTAAGCAGAGAATCTATTCAGGGTGAATGGCTGGATAAGTTTCCTTTTAGTCAAAAGCCGAAAATTCGTTTTATTCACTCGGGACAGATTATTAATATGGTTGACCAAACCGGCCTTTTAGAAGGGCCGGAGAGTATCACTCCTTTGGCTTTGGCTAATTTGACTTTAGAAATAGCCACCAGTGGAGAAAAAACTCTTCCTTCTATTCTTCGCCGTATCGTCCGGATGATGCGCTAATTAATTATGAAGACCATTTATTTAGAACCAGATGAAGAAATTATCTCGGTGATTGACCGATTAACTCAAACTAAAAGTAAAGAGATTAGTTTTGTTGTGCCCGCCGGAGCTCAAATTTGGCAGAATTCGATTAATTTGAGATTACTCAAACGAGAGGCAGATGGTTTAGGCAAGGAACTGACTTTGTTTGTACCCGACGACCTCAAAGCCGAAGTAGCCGAAAAAGTTGGTTTTATAGTCAAAAGAGAAAAAAATCTTCCCATTGAATTAATTCGGGAAGAAAAAGAACAGGATAAAAATAAAGAATCAGCTAAAGAAGATATGATAGGTCTTTTAGTTGAAGAACTTAAACCAGAAAGAGAAGCCGATGTTTTATTAGAAAAAGAATCTATTGAAGATGGATTTAAATCAGAAAAGGGATCTTCTTTAATTAATCAAAAATATGGGACTGGCAAAAAAAGGGGGGGCTTTCACTGGCCGAACTGGCCTTCTAAAGAACCGAGGAAAAGAATGGTTGATATTGTTCGGCCGGGCAGTCAGGTTGGTTATCGACAACAAGATAAGGAAAGTTTTTTTCCTCAACGATTTTTAAAGAAAAAGCCAATTAGACCGGTTTCCGGATTGAAACCAATTGAGGTCAAGCCGTTCATTAGAGAAAGGGTTTGGCAGGAAACCAAGGGCACAGAGGCCATGGTTTCTTCAAGATGGCCAAAATTTTTGATTATTTTTATTATCTTAGCTTTCTTAGTAGCTGGTTTAGTTGGTTATTTGGTCTTGCCAACTACCAAAATATCTCTTTCTCCCAAAATCGAGAAAGTAAGTTTTGATTTAGTAGTTATTGGTTCTAAGGATATTTCCCAGATTGATGAAAGTTTGAATAAACTTCCTCTCCAGGAAATTAAGGTGGAAAAAACAAAAAGTAAAGAATTTTCAGCCAGCGGCGAAAAAGAATTAAATGAAAAAGCGCAGGGAAGGCTGACTGTCTACAATGAATATAGTTCCAGTCCGCAAACCCTGGTGGCGACTACTCGCTTTGAGTCACCCGAGGGTAAGATTTTCAGAATAGAAAAAAACATTGTTGTCCCAGGAGCTGAAATAGAAGAAGGTAAAATTATTGCTAGTACTATTGAAGTAGAAGTAGTGGCTGATCAACCCGGAAGCGATTACAATATTGGTTCGACTAATTTTGTTATCCCTGGTTTTAAAGGAACAGCTAAATACGCTGGCTTTTACGCTGAATCCAAGAGTCCGATGACTGGTGGTTATAAAGGAAAAGTAAAAGTTGTTTCAGCAGAAGATCTGGAAAAAGCCGAGGAAGGCCTGGCTGAAGAATTAAAAAACGAAGTCAAGCAAACTCTTCAAGAGCAAATTCCCACTGATTTAAAGCTAGTTGAACAGGGATTAAAAGAAAAACTCACTAAGATTTCTACCGTTAAAAAGGGGGCGGAAGCTGATAATTTTAATGTCGAGATGAATGCTTCGATTCAGGCCTTGTTTTTTCAGGAAGAAGATTTAAAAAGATTAGTTGATTTAAATCTAGTTTCTCAAGTTGAAGAAAATAAAGCGCCTCTTTCAGAAAGCCAGCAGATTGATTATAGAGAAATAATTACTGATTGGGCAGAAGAAGAGGTTACTTTTAATTTATATATTGAGGAAGAAGTGGCTTGGCAAATAGATATTGTTTCTCTCAAGAGTGATTTAGCTGGGCAAAACGAAGTAGAAGTAAGAAAATACTTAGCTAATCAACCGGAGATTGAAAAAGCCAAAGTAACTTTTTGGCCATTTTGGGTTAAGAGGATACCTCTTCAGGAAAAAAAGATTGAGATTGAAATCGACCTTGATCTTGACTAATTCTCATTTATTATTTAATATTTAAAAGTGCCTCAATCAAAGGAAACAATTACTCAAGAAGGCGTCGTTATTGAAACTTTACCCGGCGCTACTTTTAAAGTTAGATTAGATGAAGACCAGGAAATTTTGGCTCATCTTTCAGGCCGTATGCGCCTGCATCATATCCGAGTGCTTATCGGTGACCGGGTTAAAGTGGAAATGAGCCCTTATGACAAAACTAAGGGAAGGATTGTTTATCGGAGTAAATAGAATGAAAGTCCGAGCTTCAGTTAAAAAAATTTGTGCCAAATGCAAGATTGTCCGACGGAAAGGTCGGGTTTATGTTATTTGTAAAAATCCTAAGCACAAACAACGTCAGGGTTAATTTTATGCCACGAATAGCTGGTATCAATATTCCAGAAAACAAAAGAATAGAGATTGCTTTAACCTATATTTACGGCCTAGGTCGATCTTTGAGTAAACGTATTTTATCTAAACTTAAAATAGACCCTGATATTCGAACAGATAAACTATCCAGTCAACAAGTTAGTCAGCTGCGAGAGATGGTTGAAAAAGAATACAAAGTTGAAGGGGAATTAAAAAGAGAGAAGATGATGAATATTAAGCGATTGAAAGACATTAATTCCTATCGGGGTCTTCGTCATATTAAAGGATTGCCAGTCCGGGGCCAGCGGACTAAAACAAATACCAGAACAGTTCGAGGTAATGTCCGCCGGACTGTGGGTAGCGGTCGAAAAAGGGCGGCCGAGAAAACGTAGACTTTAAAGAGGACAGCCCTCATGTTTAAAGACTGTCCTTACGAATAATATGGGTAAAAAGAGAGTTATCAAAAAAACTGAAGAAGATGTTTTAAAAGAGACCGAGGTCAGAGAGGCAACCGAACGGAAAGCTGCTCAAACGGCTCGGCCAAAAGGTAAAAAAATAAAAACCAGCCACTTAGAAGAGGCTAAGATCTTTATTCAGTCAACTTATAATAATACAATCATTACCTTGACTGACAAACAAGGAGAGGTGGTCACTTGGGCCAGTTCGGGTTCGGTTGGTTTTAAAGGGCCTAAAAAGGCAACTCCCTTTGCGGCTTCCCGAGTAGTTGAAGCCCTCCTTGAAAAAGTAAAAAATTTAAACCTTAGAGAAGTGGCTATTTTTGTCAGAGGAGTGGGCAGTGGTCGAGAAGCGGCGGTGCGGGCTCTGATTAACCATGGTTTAGAGGTTGTTTCAATTAAAGACATGACGCCTATTCCCCATAATGGTTGCCGACCGCCTAAGCCAAGAAGAGTATAGAATAAGAATATGATTATTGATTCCAAATGTAAAAAATGCCGAAGGGCCGGCCAAAAGCTTTTCCTTAAAGGAGAACGCTGTTTTAGTCAGAAATGCGCTATGATCCGCAAACCCTATATTCCCGGCCTTCATGGTAAAGCCAGAAGAAGAAGTCTTTCTGAATATGGTCAACAATTAATTGAAAAGCAAAAAGTTCGCCATGTTTATGGTGTTTCCGAGAAACAATTTAAGAATTACTTTAAAGAAATCGTTGATCAAAGGGGCAATAAAGAAGAACTTTTAGTTAATAAACTGGAGAGTCGTTTAGATAATATCGTCTTTCGTTTAGGCTGGGCTCAATCACGCGCTTTAGCCAGACAATTAGTTAATCACGGTCATATTTCAGTCAATCAACGAAAGGTGGATATTCCTTCTTATCAGGTTAAAAAAGAGGCTCTTATCCGAATTAAAGAAAAAAGCAAAAAATTAGCTCCTTTCCGAGATCTGAAGACAACTCTCAAAAAATATGAAGTGCCAGCTTGGCTTTCTTTAGATAAACAAAAATTAATTGGAAAAGTAATTAATCAACCCCAAGTAGCCGATATAAGTAAAGTCGGCGAAATAGGGATGATTATTGAATACTATAGCCGTTAAATCAGGCAATATGTAACACCCAACATGTAACATATATCATATGACAACATTTTAGTTTTTTGTTATATGTCACCTGTTACGTGTTATAAGATTAATATGATTACTCTACCTAAAAAACCTAAAGTTACCAGAAAGGAAAAAAACCGAGCCGTTTTCGAAATAGAGGCCTGTTATCCGGGATACGGCACTACTTTAGGCAATGTTATCCGGCGAGTCCTTTTGTCTTCTTTGCCGGGCGCGGCCATTACTAACGTGAAAATCAAAGGAGTCCAACACGAATTCTCTACAATACCCTTTATCATTGAAGATGTTGTTCAAATTATTCTTAATCTTAAGCAAGTTAGATTTAAATTATATACCGACCAATCAATTACGGTTTCGCTTAAGGTCAAAGGAGAAAAAGAAGTAACGGCCGCTGACATTAAAACCACTTCTGAATTGGAAGTAACTAATCCAGAAGCTCATATTGCCAGCCTGACTGATAAAAAAGCTAATTTAGAAATAGAAATGGAGGTAGAACCCGGCTTGGGTTATTCGCCGGTTGAGCTGCGGAAAAAAGGAAAATTAGAGGTTAGTAAGATTGCGATTGATGCTATTTTTAGTCCAGTTCGTAAGGTGACTTATGCTATTGAAAATATGCGGGTGGGCGAAAGGACTGATTACGACTGTTTAAAAATGACTATTGAAACAGATGGAACGATTACTCCGGAAGATGCCTTCCGAAAATCAGCCCAAATTTTGGTTGACCATTTTAAAATTTTTACCTTTTTAGAAGGTAAATCCGCCAAAGGCGGATCCGTCTCTGGCTGGAAAACCCAGAAGAAGCTGGCCGAAGACAAAGCTAAGATTAGTAGAAAAATTAAGAGAGAAGCTGCCTTGGAAAAGACAAAAAGTAGGCAAGAGATGGCCAAAATAAAGCTTATGGATTTGAAAATTTCTTCTCAAACAGCTAATCTTCTGCAGGAAGCTGGCTTAAAAACAGTGGCTAGCCTATCCAGAAAAAGGGAGAAAGATTTAGAAAAAATTGAAGGATTGGGCAAAAAAAGGATTGTTGAAATAAAAAGAGTTTTAGGTAAACTGGGTTTGACTTTGAGGTCATAGAAATTAGAAATTTATGAAGCATCGTCAAAAAGGTAGAAAACTTGGTCGGAAACGCGATCAGCGGAAGGCGCTTTTAAAAAACTTAGCCGCTCATTTAATTTTGAAGGAAAGAATTGTTACCACCGAAGCAAAAGCCAAGGAAGTCCAGCCTTTAGTGGAAAGATTGATTACCAAGGGCAAAAAGAACGATTTAGCGGCTATTAGATATTTAGCTAAATATCTACCAACTAAAGCTCGTCAGAAGGTGATTAGTCAGGTTGGTCCTCAATATCAAAAGCGAGCCGGTGGCTATACCAGAATTATTAAATTAGGTCCGCGCCAGACCGATAGCGCTAAGATGGCCATCATTGAATTAGTAAAATGAAAATGCCTAAACATACTATTGATGCCACTAACAAAATATTAGGTCGTTTAGCAGTAGAAATTGCTAATTTGTTGCGGGGCAAAAACAAGCCCAGTTTTGTTCCTTATTTGGATAAAGGCGATGAAGTAGTTGTTGTTAATACCGACAAGATTAAAGTGACTGGTCGAAAAATGAAGCAAAAAATTTATTACCATCATTCTGGCTATCCGGGCGGAATTAAAGCGACTAGATTGGAAGAAGCGATGAAAAAAAATTCTTGTCAGGTAGTCAGAAAAGCTGTTTATGGAATGCTGCCCAAGAATAAATTAAGAGATAAAATAATTAAGAAGTTAAAATTATATAAAGGAAAAAAGATATAAAATGATAGTCACTAAAAAAAAGTCCGTCAAAGGCCGTTCCCTGCAGGCAGGCAAGTCAGGCGCCTCTGGCGGAAAATCTATTAAAACTAAATCAACTAAGACCAAAAAACCTCAAAAAAAAGCAGCCAAAACGAAAAAGAAAGTAGAACCAGCTCTGAAGTATTATGAGGCAGTTGGTCGCCGCAAAAGAGCAACGGCCCGGGTGCGTCTTTTTACCTGCCGTCCTTTTGAATCTCAAAAGGCAAAGATTTTAGTTAATCAGAAATCTTACACTGATTTTTTCCCCACTCTTCAACTCCAAGAGATAGTGGCCAGTCCTTTACAGAAAATGAAATCCATTGATAGATTTAAAATAACCGTTAAGGTTAAAGGCGGGGGGATTAGAGGTCAAGCAGAAGCCATCCGTCATGGCTTGACTCGCACTTTAGTTAAATTTAATCCAGATTTTTCCAAAAAACTGAAAAGAGCTGGTTTTTTGCGCCGCGATCCTCGGGAAAAAGAGCGAAAGAAGCCCGGCCTCAAAAAAGCTAGGCGGGCGCCACAATGGAGAAAGAGATAAAAAAATCCCGCCGAAAGGCGGGATTTTTATAATAGGATTTTTATTCTGATACCAAAGAGATTCTTAATAATTTCTCTCCCTTAACAAAATACAGTTTTTTGTCTGTGGGAGAACAAGCTATCTGGCTGACTTCAAAGTTAAATAAATCGTGGGCGTTGCGGTAATCGCGGTCATCCAACTCAATGATTTTGACTGTTTGATTAACCGCAAAGATAATATGCTCATTAGTTTCTGGATACCAAAGAACTGTTTCAATTTTTTGACTTAAGCGGGTGATTAATTCTTTTTCACCTGCTTTTTTATTTGGTTGAATAAGGATATCTTCTAAATAATAGACCCAGACTTCTGTGGGAGTGGAGTATAAAAGTTTTTTATTGTCATTGGAAAATTTGACCTCTTGAACATTTTCTTCAAGCAATTCAAAGCTTCTGGTTTCAGGATTAAGAAAATAAAGCTGGCGCTTTTCACTTAAGACAGCTACTTTTTCATTTAACGAAACAAAGATTTGATATTGATACTTGGCCGGTAGAGGAGTTAAGCTGATTTGTTCCTGATAAGAACCATTTTGGTCAGTTTTATAAAGAATATAACTTGGTTCTTGGATGTAGAAAATAGTATCAGATTCCTCTTGAGCGAGAAATTCTTTCAGAGAAAAATCAACTGGTAGTTTTTCGTTGACAATTTCAATTTCTGGATTAAGGGGAATTAAAAGAATATTTCTGGCTTCGGTAACTAATTTTGATTCTACTCTTAATTTTTTTTGCCAGGGATGAAATCCTTGTTTAGTTATTTTAACCTGATATTCTTTAGGCAAAAGCCGTTTAATAAAAGCCGGGGTTTCTCCTTTTTTTAATTCATCATTAAGATAAACCTCGGCTTCTTTGGGATTTGATTTAATGTAAAAAGCGCCCGTGAGGACTAGTTTTTTATTCTGCCAATCAAAACTGTAGCCCCAAGCATAAAAAAGGATGCTCGGGGTGGCTACAATAAAAAAAAGAATTGCCGAACAAAGAAGAAGACGACGAATCCGACGAGTCATGTATTAAAGTATACATAATCCAGTGCCCCCGTCAATCTTGACAAGATTGGTATAATGCTGTATGAATTTATGTAGAAGATTAAAAACAGAATAATTTTAAAGAGAGAGGATTAAGATGGAAAAAGAAAGATTAGGAAAATTATGGGAAGAATTGCTTAAACAGCAGCCGACCAATGATGACCTGCGTTATATTATTGAGCATGTTGACTCTCTAGGAAAAGCAGCTGGGCAGAAACTCATGGAACAGCAGCCGACCAATAATGACCTGCGTTATATCATTAAGTATGTTGACTT
>CAZPQT010000007.1:0-28289 GCA_964589195.1 uncultured Candidatus Saccharibacteria bacterium | reverse complement strand
CTTGAAAACTGCTGTCGCCCTAGGCGACCGTGGGTTCGAATCCCACCCTCTCCGCATGACAAAAAATTATCTCAAATGGTCAGCTCCGGAATTTACTCATTATAACAAAGATAAATCATGGTTTATCATAACCGGCTTAATCGCTGGCGGATTATTTCTTTGGGCTCTTTTAACTAAAAATCTTCTTTTTGCTTTGCTGATTGGTTTAAGTTATTTTTCAATAACTGTCTTTGCTTTAAAAAAGCCGAGGGAAATAAATTTAGCCATCACGGCCAAAGGTATTGAGATTGATAAAACATTTTATGAATTTGATAATCTAAAATCATTCTGGATTTTTTATGAGCCGCCTCAAATAAAAGAGTTAAGTTTGCGCAGTAAGAAAACAATTATGCCCTATATCAAAATCCCCTTAGGCGAGCAAAATCCGGTTGAGGTCAGACAAACCTTACTCAAATATTTACCTGAAAGAAGACATAAAGAATCCTTAATTGATAATTTAGCCAGAAGTTTACGGTTTTAATGTCCTCGTAGCTCAACTGGACAGAGCGCTTCCTTGCGGTGGAAGAAGTTGCAGGTTCGAGTCCTGCCGAGGATACTAATGTTAACTTTAGATACTAAAATTAAAGAAATAAAAAAAGTAGGTCCCACTTATTTGAAACGGCTTCATCAGCTAAAAATCAAAAATATCCGGGACCTTCTTTTTCATTTCCCTCACCGCTATGATGATTTCAGCCAGATTGTTTCTATTAGCCAGCTAACGGAAGGCCGCAAAGCGACCATCAAAGGAGAAATTGTAGAAATAAAAAATACTCGACTCTTTCATAAAAGAATGGTTTTAACCGAGGCCTTAGTCAAAGATAAAAGCGGCACTATCAAAGTTGTTTGGTTTAATCAACCCTATTTAATTCAAACTCTTAAAAAAGGCAAAATGGTTAGTCTTTCAGGCAAATTAAGTTTTGTTAAAAAAATCCTTTGTCTTTCCAATCCAGTCCATGAAATAGCCCAGACAAAAGAAACTACCCACACTGGTCGCTTAGTGCCAATTTATCATGAGACAGCCGGTTTAAGCTCTCGTTATCTTCGTTATCTAATCAAACCCCTTCTACCATTAATTAATCAAATCACTGATTTTCTACCTGAACCAATCAAAAAACAATTTAAACTCGTCAGTTTAAGTCAGGCTATCCAGCAAATTCATTTTCCAAATAATTATCAATCAGCTCAAGCGGCTCGCCAGCGGCTGGCCTTTGATGAACTTTTTTTAATTCAGCTAACTACTCTTAGACAAAGGCAAAAATTAGCTCAAGAAAAAGCATTAACTATTCCTTTCAATCAAAAATTAATTAAATCTTTTGTCAAAGATTTTCCTTTTAAATTAACCAATAACCAACGAGTAGCGGCCTGGCAGATTTTTCAGGACTTATCTAAAAAGAAACCAATGAATCGTTTGCTCAATGGTGATGTTGGTTCAGGTAAAACAGTGGTGGCTATTATGGCTGGTCTGGAAATAGCCAAAGCCGGTTACCAAGTCGCCCTGATGGCTCCAACCGAAATCTTAGCCAAACAACATTTTCAAACCTTTAAGGACTTTCTTAAAAAATCTAATTTAAGGATTGCTTTGTTGACCAGAACGGATAATTTAGTTGGTCAAGGAAAAAAGATAACTCGCCCCCGATTAAAAAAGGAAATCATGGAAGGGAAAATAGACATAGTTATTGGCACGCATGCTCTAATTCAGGAAAATTTAAATTTCAAAAATTTAGCTTTGGCTATTGTTGATGAGCAGCATCGTTTTGGCGTAGCTCAACGAGCTAATTTACAAAGAAAAATTTATCAAGTAGAAGACGGCTTGCCGACTATTCCTCATCTTCTTTCTATGACAGCTACGCCCATCCCGCGCACCCTGACTTTAACTATTTACGGCGACCTTGATATTTCCATACTCAAAGAAATGCCTAAGGGTAGGCAAAAAATTATCACTGAAATTGTTGTACCGGCTGACCGCCAAAAAACCTATAATTTTATCAAAAAACAGGTTCAACAAAAAAAGCAGGTTTTTGTTATTTGCCCGCTAATTGATGAGTCAGAAAAATTATCCGCCAGAGGCGGACTCGCCTCTGGAGAGAAAGTTAAATCAGTTACTCAAGAATATGAAAAATTATCTCAAAAAGTTTTTCCTCAATTAAAAATTGCTCTGCTTCATGGCAAGCTCAAACCAAAAGAAAAAGAAGAGATTATGAAAAAGTTCAAAGAGGGTAAAACAGATATTTTAGTTTCTACTTCAGTGGTTGAAGTGGGTATTGATGTGCCTAAGGCCACAGTGATGATGATTGAAGGAGCTGACCGTTTTGGCTTGGCTCAGCTTCATCAATTTCGCGGCCGGATTGGCCGGGGCACTGCTCAATCATATTGTTTCCTCTTTACTGACTCAACGACCAAGAAAACTTACCAGCGATTAAAAGCGGTTCTTAAAGCCAAAGACGGCTTTGAGTTAGCCGAAAAAGATTTGAAGATTCGCGGGCCCGGTGATTTTAGTGGCACTCGCCAATGGGGCTTGCCTGATTTAGCTATGGCTTCTTTAAATGATTTAGAATTAATTCAAAAAACCCGTTTAGCCGCCCAGCAGGTTTTAGAAAATAATCTTTTTAACTCAACTCTTGAAAAAAAACTAAAAGAATTTCAAAAAATTATCCACCTGGAATAAGCTTGACAAAGATAATTTATTGGATTAAATTGTATATCAGGTAAAAGTAACTTTAAAATCTAAAGGAGGCGGCCCATGGGAACAAGAAAGACAGAAGGTTTTATTGGCGAAAGCAAAAATGATCCAGCAAAACAACCTTCGGCAGATTCTTCTAAACTCATTCCTTCAAAACCAAAACGTACTACAAGGACCGATGGTCCTTGCGAAGTATGCATCAGAGTAGTCCCGGCCGCACGAAGCCAAGACCAAAAAAGGGGCTTGGTGGGTTTTCCTGAAAGACTCCGTCAATTCACTTAGCCTCATTCCGGCCGGGCAAATGACACAACCTTTCTATTTTTCGAGAGGTCAAAAAGTGTTCATTACCCGGCTTTTTTCTTTTTAGGAGATATCCCCTTAGGAATGTCTTTTTTTATAGACCCTTTTTAGGAGTGACCCAAAAGCTCATATATTTACCTATCATTAATCTGGTTTGACTTTCTAAACCGGGCAGGCAGCCAAAAATTAAAATAGTAAAAGGGAGCAAAATCCATTGAATAATCATAGTTAAGTATTTTAAAAATCCTTTAAATAAACTATATTCTTTAGGTCGGGCTGGCAAAAGCAAAGTACTGTAAATAGCTGAACCTATTAACCCAACCATGGCTAAAGTCATCAATGTCCGGGTAACCCGGGGAAGATTATAAGATAAAAGAGTAACATTAAATTTCTGACCGCCTAAAAATAAAGGCAACCAACCCAAAAAGAAAAGAAGCAAAGCATTGGTAGCCCAAGACCAAAAACCTTCTAATTGAATCCAAATCCAATGAAATTTCTTTGACCAAGAAATTTTTTTGTTTTTCCAGAAACCAAAAAATATAAAAGGGACGTTTTCCACTCCCCAGCCCCAGCGCCGCTGCTGTTTGTAAACATTAAGAGCTGTCTCAATAAAAGTCGGCGCTAAGTTAGCATCCAGCGAAACAGGATAATGCAAGGGAATTGTTCGATAACGGCCGTCATAATAAAGAAGATTTTGCCAAAAAATGCGCGAATCCTCAGAAACCATATTAGTTGGCCAAAAATCAACATCTACCAATGTCTTAAAGCTTAATGACTGGGAAGAAAAAGTAGAGAGCCGTTCTGGTCGCATCTGTTGCATCATCTGCCAGAAGGTTCCAGAAGTGGCCACTACCCGCGAAATAGCCAGCGCTTGCCAAATATTATTATTATAAATCGGAATTGGCTGATAACTAGTCTTGGTCGGATTGTCAACCGTTAAATAATAATAAGTCAATACAGAAAAATATTTTGAATAAACCTGCGTATCAATATCAAAACAGGAAACTATAATATTTTCGTAAGGAATTTTTAAAGGGTCAATCAAATCTTTTTTAGCCTGTCGTCCTTGCCAGGCGATATTAGAGCCCTTGCCTGGCATTTCACCTTCAATATCTTTTGGGTGTACGGTAATCAAAAATTTATAAAACTTACTGCCGTATTTTTGTTCTATTGCCCAAGCTACCTCTGCTGCCTTCTGGCCAGCCCGCTCTTCAATACCGAAAACTATTATCATTTTGTCCTTAGGGTAATCACAATTAAGAAGCGCTTCAAAAGTTAGCCGCACTACTTCAATAGATTCTTTATATACCGGCATAACGATCAAGTGATAAATATCTTGCCAGTTTTTATCTTTTATAGATTTAACTTTTCCTAACCAATCAATAGCCATTTGTTTTTTCATCCGATTATAGCCAGCCCTTAAATGGAAAGAAAGATAAACGGTCTTAATCAGCCAATAAACATCAAAGGTAATAATAAAGAAAGCTATCCAGATCGGCTTAGCCCAAGACAAAAAAATAACACTCAATATCGTCAGCCAAGCTAAAGCGCCGGGTAAAATCTCAAAAGCCCGATAGAGCCATCTCTCTTTCGGGCTTTTTAAATCAGTTGCCTTGCCCAACTTTAAATAATATTTTTCCTTGGGAAGCATAATCAGTAGGCTACAAGAGAATAAATTGGAACGCTCTTGAAAACCTAATTAAACAGTGGAATTATGTTTTTGAAACTTATAATTTAGCTTCTTTAATATATGATATACCTATTAGTTAATAAGATATTACTTATTGTCTGTTTTAATTTTAATCAAATACCGCCCTACTCCAGTTCTTAGAAGAATTAAAAATCCAAACCAAAGCACATACCAAGCAATAAATATAAAAATTTGACTTAAGATATCTGGTCTTAGAATAAAATTTACATTACCACTAAAAACAAAATTAGAAAGCTCTTGGTGGACAAGAATGCCACGACCCAGATTATTCCGAGCTCCACCAACCCTACTAACTATGCACTTATCTAATACATTACGAACATATTCTCTATCTTCATTATTCAATCCCTCATCATTCAATTTAGATAACTGGAAACTTTTTTTATTAACATATTTTCGATTTGCTTCGATATAACTACCATCACAAGATAAAGTAAACCAAAAGGTAGTTGTAGCTATATTATCCTTGTTATAATCTCCAATTTCAGTATAAGGCACATCAGTTGAAATATCGTGACTTACTGTAAGTTTATGCCTAATTACATCTAATGGAATGTCTGGAAAATTTACAGACCTTGATAATTCATCAAGCCATTTTTCAAAATCTTCAAGAAATATATTTTTGTTAAAATTAACTTCATTATCTCCTTCTTGAAATTCTACCGGTGGTATATCTTTTGATATCTCTAATTTTTCTATCTTCTGATTAGAAACATTTATTTCTTTAACAAATGTGACTTCGTGAATATGAATACAGGCAAAAATTATAGGAGGAACAATAAATAACAAACAAATAGATAATCTTTTGCTTAATCTATATTGCATAAGAATTATTTATCATCTTTAATAAAAAAACCAATAGTTTTTTCTCCAATAGCTATAACAGCCAAAGATACAACAATATATCTCCAAAGAGTTAAATCCTTAACCATTATCCCTATTATAAATAAAGCCAATATAACTAATGTAGAATTAAAAAACGGAATATTCCATGTATTCTTTTCTTTATTTAGATAAAAAATAATTACCACAAAAAGAACTAATATTGCTAAAAAAATTTTGTCCATAAATTAAAAATAATTTTAATTATATAAAACCCTCTCGGTCGGCCTAAATGGTAGCCCCGATAGGCCGAAATTAAATTATCCTAACCCTTCTGTCTGATTAATCCGTCAATCCAACCTCTAATCTGATAAAAGTTTTGGCGGCTGTTAACGCGTAAATCGAGAGTACCATAAGGAAGTGAATTACAAGGACGTTTTCTTTTACTCGCTCTACTTATCTGACGCTTAATACAAAAACGTTCTTGAGGAAGATTAGTAACTTTTGCCCAATAATTTATAGCTTTTTTCTCGTCAATACTTGGATATATATGAATAGACACCCTAATCCTATTTTCAGGAGCCTGAATAACCTCTCTTATAAAACGCATAAATAATCTAACCATATCATGGTCAGAATTAGAAAAACAAACATATGGGCTTCTTAATTGTTCCGCTTTCTTATATCCCTCTCCCCAAAAAAGAGCGGTGCCAACTAACAATAACCCCTGCCTAGATAAAGAAGAAATCTGCTTAATCGCTTCTTCTCTAATTCTTTTATTCTCGGCCTGGACAAATTTATGCTTTCTTTGATTACAAGCTAATAATTGATCGTGGGCTGCTTGAGTTCTTGACTCAATAATTTTCTGGATAACCCGAGGTAATTTTAAGTTTTTACACCATTGACTAACTGAACTTTTGGCCACACTTAATTCCTTTGCTATTTCGTTATAGCTTTTGCCTTGTAGGCGTAAAACAAGTGCTTTTTGGTATTGAGGATGCATGACAGTAGCCCTGCCGGGAGTCGAACCCGAATTGCTTGATTGAAAATCAAGTGTCCTAACCATTAGACGACGGGGCCGTTTGACTTTATTTTAGCAGAAAAATTGAAAAATATCAAGAAAGTTGATAGACTGATTAAATATGGTCATTCTTGGCATTGAGACATCTTGCGATGATACAGGTATTGCTTTAATTGAAGGCGGCTCCCAAGGCTGCCGGATTTTGTCTAATATCGTTTCTTCGCAAATAAAAATTCACGCCCCTTATGGCGGAGTAGTACCTAATTTGGCCGCGCGGGCTCATTTAGAAAATATTAAACCTTGTTTGGAGAAAGCACTCCGATTAGGATTTAGGAATCGCTCTTCTAAAAAAATTGGTCTAATTGCCGTAACCATTGGACCCGGATTAATTCCCTCTCTTTTAGTCGGCACTAACTTTGCCAAGGCCCTGGCTTATGCTTGGCAAAAACCAATTATGGGAATTAATCATATTGAAGGACATATCTACGCTAATTGGCTTAACCCGGCCAGCCAGATAGATTTTCCGGCTCTCTGCTTGGTGGTTTCTGGCGGACATACTCAGTTAATCTTGATGAAAGGACATGGAAAATATAAATTACTCGGCCAGACACGGGATGATGCGGCTGGCGAGGCCTTTGACAAAGTGGCTAAATTATTAAATCTCGGTTATCCGGGCGGACCGATTATTTCCCAAAAAGCCAAAAAGGGTAATCCCCGTGCTTTTGATTTACCCCGACCGATGCTCAAGACCAATGACTTTGACTTTTCTTTTTCCGGTTTGAAAACAGCGGTTTTGTATTTGGTAAAGAGGCAACATCAGGGACTGTCTCTAAGATACAGTCCTTCCAAAAAGGACTGTATCTTAGAGACAGTCCCTGTTTCTGATATCTCTGCTTCCTTTCAACAAGCAGTTATTGATGTTTTAATTATTAAAACAATTAAAGCGGCTAAAGAATATAAAGTAAAAACAGTGATGTTGTCTGGCGGCGTAGCGGCTAATCAGGAACTGCGCCGGCAAATGGAACAAGCAGTTAAAAAAGAATTGTCCAAAGCTAAATTCCAGATGCCGGAGATTAAATTATGCACTGACAATGCCGCCATGATTGCCTCGGCGGCTTTTTACAAAAAAGGGCCAGCTCTGTTAAAACAAAACTGGCTCAAAATTAAAGCTGATGCAAATTTAACGATACTGGGAAAGGTCTTTCGGAATAGGCATCCGGAAACGAACAATTGAAAGGAAATCTGCCACAGACATAACCTTACAATCATCGTCCACGAAAGAACAATTAAGAGGCCCCTTAAGCAACTTCTTCTTTATTTCTTCACATTCTTTTGTATTAAAGACAGTTTTTTCAGTAACTAAAGCGACGTCAATCACATCTTTAACTACACTTTTAATGTAGTCATACACTATCCTACCTTCAGGATTTAACACTTTTTCTGCTACTGTTCCTGTCATAGTTAATTTCCTCCCTTCTTGAAAAAAAAGGTTAAAAATAATAAACTAAAAAGAACTTACTTTCCATTAAAAAGAATAGACTATATCTAGCCTATGTCAACTGAATTATCTAAAACATACAATCCTAAAGAAAATGAAGCTCGGGTTTACCGACAATGGGAAAAGTCGGGCTATTTTAATCCCGACAAACTTAAAACTAAAAAAACAGCCAAGAAATACAGCATTGCCATTCCGCCGCCAAATATTACCGGAGAACTCCACATGGGACACGCTTTAAATAATACTCTCCAAGATGTTTTAATTCGCTGGAAAAGGATGCAGGGATACCGAACCTTATGGCTGCCTGGCACTGACCACGCTGGTATTGCTACTCAAAATGTAGTGGAAAAAGAACTAAAAAAACAAGGACTGACGCGTTATGATTTGGGTCGGGAAAAATTTTTGGAGAAGGCCTGGGCTTGGCAGAAAAAATACGGCCATTTAATTCTAGAACAGCTAAAAAAACTTGGCTGTTCCTGCGACTGGAGCCGGACTGCTTTTACTATGGACAAAGACTACCAAGAAGCAGTCAACACAGCCTTTCTATATTATTATCAAAAGGGCTGGATTTATCAGGGAAAAAGAATGGTTAATTGGTGTCCTCGTTGCCAAACCAGTTTATCTGATTTGGAATTGGAATACGAGGAAGAAAAAAGCCATTTGTGGTATATTAAGTATCCCCTGCTTAAAGGGAAAAAACATATTATTGTGGCCACCACTCGACCCGAAACAATGTTAGGTGATACGGCCGTGGCCGTCCATCCGGACGATAAAAGATACAAAAATTTAATCGGTCAGAAAATAATATTGCCTTTGGTTGACCGAAAAATCCCTATTATTGCTGATAAAGTAGTTGACCCGAAATTCGGCACTGGCGCTGTTAAGGTTACCCCGGCTCACTCACCAGTTGATACAGAAATCGGTCAAAGACATAAATTGTCCTCCATCCAGGTTATTAGCGACAAGGGTCGAATGACCAAACAGGCCGGAAAAGACTTTGCCAGCTTAACTGTTTTAGAAGCCCGCCAGAAAGTTGTTGAAGAATTAAAAAAACAAGGTCTTTTAGAAAAAATTGAAGATTATAGTCATCAAGTTCCCCATTGCTACCGCTGTCATAATGCTATAGAGCCATTGATTAGTCAGCAGTGGTTTCTCAAAATGGATAAATTGGCTGAAAAGGCAATTAAGGCAGTTAAAAGCGGAGAAATTAAATTCCATCCTAAACGCTGGGAAAAAGTGTATTTTGACTGGCTTAATAATGTCAGGGACTGGTGTATTTCCCGTCAAATTTGGTGGGGGCACAAAATTCCTTTAGAAGGAGTTAATGATGTTTTAGATACTTGGTTCTCTTCTGCCTTATGGCCTTTTGCCACACTTGGTTGGCCTAAAAAAACCAAAGATTTAGAAAAATTTTACCCAACCGACACTTTGAGCACTGCTCGTGATATTATCAATCTCTGGGTCGCCCGAATGATTTTTTCTGGTTTAGAATTCATTAAAAAAATTCCTTTTACTGATGTCTATATCCACGCTACGGTCTTAAACAAAGAAGGCAAAAGAATGAGTAAATCCCTAGGCACCGGAGTTGACCCCCTAGAGCTAATAAATCAATATGGAGCTGACGCTACCCGTTTTGGTTTAATTTATCAAACCTTTAAGGGTCAGGATATGAAATTTTCAGAAGACAATATTTTGATGGGCAAGAAATTCGCTAATAAAATCTGGAATGCCTCAAGATTTGTTTTAAGGCAAATTAACAAAACAAAAACAGCTGGCCAATTACCTAAGAAGCTCAGTCCAGCCGACAAACGAATCTTAAAACAATTCAAAACAACTAACCAAAAAGTAACTAAAGATTTAGAAAACTTTCATTTTGGCCAGGCCGCTCATCTGCTCTATGATTTTTTCTGGCATGATTTTTGCGATAAATATATTGAGGCTTCTAAAAAACAAAATACTGCTCAAACCAACCAGGTCTTGGCTTATCTTCTTTTAAATTCCTTAAAACTTCTTCATCCTTTCACGCCTTTTGTTACGGAAACAATCTATCAAAAATTACCCTTTAAAGAAAAGGAGTTTTTAATGATTGAAGATTGGCCAAAGTAAAGTTTACTTCGTAAAGGGTTCAAGTAATATGCACTATCCTTTTTACATTCTTCTTGGTCTCTTACCTAGTCTTGTCTGGCTCTCTTTTTACTTAAGAAAAGACAAACATCCGGAACCTAATTCCGTAGTTTTACAAATTTTTATCTATGGAATGCTTTTAGCCCCTTTGGCCATTGTCTTAGAATTATTATTAATTTGGCTTCTTGAGCCTAGCATTGATTTTTCATCTTTGCTCTCTCGAACAGGCCAAGGCAGTCTCCTTAAAATTATTTTAGCCGCTACCTTGATTCCCGCTTTAGTCGAAGAATATTTAAAATATTCGGTAGTTAAATATAAGGTGCTCAAAAGTTCAGTATTTGACGAACCAGTTGATGCTATGCTATACTGTATTATAGCTGGCTTGGGCTTTGCCGCTGTGGAAAACTTACTGATTATTTTCAAAAATACTTCTTTTCCAGATGCCCTAACTGTAATTAGTCTCCGTTTTCTCGGAGCCACCTTAGTCCATGCTTTAGCTTCAGGAATGGTTGGTTACTGGTTAGCCCTAGGCCTGCTCTATACCAAACAAAGGAAAAAACTAATCTTGACCGGCTTGACTCTTGCTATTATTTTCCATAGTTGCTATAATTACCTTACGATAACTTTCTTTAATCGGGTAATCTTTGAGCAAAAAATAATTTTTCTCTCGCTGATTGTATTTCTTTTAATCTTCGTTGCCTTTCTTGTCTCCTATTATTTTAGAAAACTAAAAAGACAACAAGCAATTTGCAAAATATCAACTCGATGAACGATGAATAATGAACGATATTGCCCGCCTTGCCTTGGCGAGGCAGGTTCTTTGTTCTCTATTCTCTGTTCGCTAAATATCTATGGCAAAAAAATCATCTTTTTTTGAAAGATTAACTGGGGCAAACTGGTCAGAAAAAGAATCTTTTGAAGAAAAGCCAAAAAAGAAACCAGTTATCAAAACTAAAAAAAATAAAACCACTAAAGATATGGCCGCAGAAAAAGACGCTTTTATCAAAGAAGAAACCCCTGTTGAAAAAAAGGGGAAAATTTCTCCTCCAAAAAAAGAATCAGAGGACTGGCTGGCTGAATCAGAGGGCCAATTAACCATTGATGTTTATCAAACACCTAATGAAATAGTGATTAAGTCGACTATTGCCGGAGTGAGCCCGGAAGATATTGATATTAGTATCACCAATGATATGATTACCATCAAAGGCCGGCGGCAAAAAGATGAAGAAGTTAAGGAAGAAGATTATTATTACCAAGAATGCTATTGGGGACCTTTTTCTCGTTCAGTTATTCTACCGGTTGATGTGGAAGTTGACCGAGCCGATGCCTCAATGAAAAATGGCATTTTAATTATTCGGCTGCCTAAGGTGGAAAAAGTAAAGACCAAAAAGATAACTATTAAAGCTGAATAGAATTAATAAACAGCATCAACATAAACAATTGGTTCTAATTAAGGACTGATTGTTTTTTGTTGTTGGCTGTTTATGGTCGTGTTATGATAAAAGGAGTTGCACTCCCAGGACTGTCCTGGTAACTCCTAAAAAACTCCCAAAAAAACTATGAAGAAAATTAGCCGCTATTCAATCACCATTAGTTTAGTTATCTTTATTGGCCTTACCTATTTAATCCTTGGTCTGCAAATAGTCAACAGTCAAAAAATAGCCTGGGGGGTTAAAATAGCTAATTTTAATCTTGGTCGTTCTCATCCTCAAATAGCTCAAAAAGAAATAAAGGAAAAGTGGCATAATTTTGCTGAACAAGAATTAACCTTTCTTTATCAGGAAAGGAATTGGTCAGCTAGCTTAGCTGATTTGGGATTCCAAATTGATGAAACGGCCACCATCAATCAAGCTTATCAAATTGGCCACCAAGCTAATATTTTAATTAATCTCAAAGACCAATTAATCGCTTTAATTGCCGGCTATCATTTAGAACCAGTCTATAAAATAGATGAGAAAAAATTTCAAGAAAAAACAGGACAACTCTTTGAGGATATTGAAAGACCAGTTCAAAATGCTTCTTTAGTGTTCAATGAAGAAATTGATGATTTCTCCCTTTGTCATTCAAGCCAGGGAACAACCATTGACCGAAAAAAATTATTACTTGATTTATCGCAAAGAATTAAATCTTTTTCTGAACAACCGATTAATTTACGACTGATTCTTGCTCAGCCAACAGTGGAAAACGATGAAGTTGATTCAGCCCGTGAAAAAGCCCAACAAATTTTAGCTGACCAACCCTATCAAGTAATTCTGGAGGAAAAGGTCTGGACGATTAATAAAAATAGATTGATTGACTGGATTAAATTCGAACCAATCCCAGAAGATGGAAAAGACGACCAAATTCTCGGTCTCTTCTTAGACAATGAACAAGTCAAAGAATATCTGGAAGAAATAACTTCAATGATTAACCAACAGCCGATTAATGCCCGCTTGGAAACAGAAGATAATCGGGCAATTGTTTTTGTTCCCGCTCAAAATGGCTATGGCCTAGAAACAGACAAAACAATTGACCAGTTAATTCAAAACATTCTTGCTCAACCGCCAATTAAAAAAACAACTATCACTGCCCAGAAATTACTGCCCAAAATTGCTCTGGGGCAAACCAATGATTTGGGTATTAAGTCCTTAATCGGCCAGGGTACTTCTAATTTTTCCGGTTCGCCTAAAAATCGTATTCATAACATTAAAACCGGCCTGGCTAAATTCAACGGCTTGATTTTGAATCCCAATGAAGAATTTTCTTTTAATACTTTTTTAGAAGGCAGTGGCCCGGAACAAGGTTTCTTGCCGGAATTAGTCATCAAAAAAGAAAAGTTGGTTCCCGAATACGGCGGCGGTCTTTGTCAGGTTTCAACCACTCTTTTCCGAGCGGCCATTAATAGCGGTTTAGAAATTACCGAACGAAGTCCTCATGCTTTTCCGGTAACATATTATAATCCCCAGGGGTTTGACGCCACGGTTTATGAACCCCGTCCCGACCTCCGTTTTATCAACAACACGCCAAATCATCTTTTAATTCAAGGATTTGTCCAGGGCAGCCAATTAACTTTTAGTTTTTATGCCACTGATGATGGCCGCCAGGTTAAAATCAAAGGACCTTATGTTTTAGAAAAAAAAGAAGACGGCTCCATGAAAACCGTCTTGACTCAAGAAGTTTACCAAAACGGAGAACTGTTCTCCGAACAAACTTTTTATTCTAATTACGATTCGCCGGATTTGTATCACAGAGAAGAAAGTCAAGAGGAAAATTCAGAAGAATAAAAAAAGCCCGTCCAAAGCGGGCTTTTTTAGATAAGAAATTATGTGCGGACGGTGGGAGTTGAACCCACATGAGATTGCTCTCACTAGGTCCTAAACCTAGCGCGTCTGCCAATTCCGCCACGTCCGCCTTTTTTTATTTTAATCCCCTTTTATTCAAAAATCAACACTATTGACATTTCTAATTTTATTGTATATAATACAGACAATAGAAATTTGGGCAAAAGGGACTTGAATTTCTACGGTTCCTTTAAATAAAAATAATAAAAAACTCTGAAAAGGAGGTAAGGAAATGTTAGATAAATTGAGATATTTTTGGCAAAGAGAAGGATGGTTTACTTTATCTGTGGTAGGGATAACTAGCGGAATTTATTTTCTTATTCGCGAGTACCCCATTCAAATTTCCATAGGGACAAAACTACTTCTTGGGTTTGTCGTACTGCTTTTTCTAATAATAGTAATAGGTGGAGTGTCCATCGCAGCAAGAAAAACGACCGAAGAAGCCAAAAAAACAAAAGAGACCGAGGAAACCAAAGAAGGAGTTCAGCTTTTAGGCGGTTACATCAGAAATGTGCCAGCTAATATGGTTTGGGTTTTAAGAAGATCTCTATTCGGATCAAGTATTGAGACACTTGAAGGCTACAAGGCTAAAAGTGAAGGGTGGAGATTTAAAATTCTCGGTTGGCATGAAGATCTTGGCCTTGTTGATTTATCACCGCAGCCAAGAGACCCAAAGGCAATCACTATCAATACTCAAGATAACCAGACAGCCATTATTGATTGGCGGATTGAAACATTTATTCCTGATGGTAATAGCGCTATTAAATTTGCCGGCAAAGTCAACGGCAATAGGGAAAAGTTTGAGGACCAGAAAGCAACTGTTATATTGAACCAGTTGTGTTCACAAAAATCTCAGGATGATCTTACCAGATTTGGACCCAACGAACTCAAAGATGATATTACCGATCCAGCTAAAGGGCAATTTAACAAGGAGATGGCAGATTTAGGAATTCAGGCCCGGGCATTGGAAATCAAAAAGATTTTAATGCCTGAAGAGGTCAGGGCAGCGGCTGAATATGAAACAGTAACTAAGAAAAGAAAGGAAGTAGCTGTCGTCAAGGGCGAAGAGCTGAAAACAATTATTGCAGCCACAGAAGCTGATCCAACCAAGGTTGTCATGGCTGATATGGCTCGGGATATGTTGACCAATTTGGCTGATGTGTTTGTCAATGCCTTTATAACGCAACAAGAAACAAGACAAGGCAAGGAGGTAAAAAATGATGAAAAGAATAAATAAACATAAGACCGCATTGACTGTGTCAGCAGGGTTGTTCCTTATAATAACCATTCTTTCTTCTATGGTAGGTGGGTTGCTTCAGTTTTTTCTTATCTTAGCGGCTTTCATCCTACTTCTCGGCATATTCATCGGAGGAACAGTTATTTTTGGCTGGGAGAAATTCTGGTGGGGACATTTCAAGCCCACAGCGGTTATCCCTATTGCCTGGGGACTGTTCCATTTAGCTTTCGTCTTCATGCTTCCGGATGTCCCGGGAAAACTCTGGACCCTTCACTGGAAACTGATAATTGTCATTGAAATTTCTGCTTTTGTTCTTTGTATGCTTCTGAACAAAAGAACTACCTTTGAAGAAAGGACTTCGCGGAAGCTATTGTCAGCTCATTATGTCTATTTTTTTATCGCGGCTGGGATAATGATCATCTGTCGGCTATTCTTTGGAGAATTTGCCGCTAATCTAAATAGGACAGTGCTGTCTAAATTGGTAAATTCAAAGGTAGAGCTTGTAGCAGAAGATACAGAAAGGTTAATCAAGGCCTACCGAGCAAAACCCGCCTTAGAAAAGTTGGACGAGCTTCGTCAAAAGGCAAAAAAGTTAGGCCGGCTTGATAAGAAGGAAAAGAAGGAATTCTTCTCTGAATTTAAGAAGATGGAAGCCCGGAAGGCAGAAGTTCGAAAAGAATATGCGGTGCCAGAGGATAAAAAAATAAATTGGCGGGAATGGTGGCCGTTTGGTAAATCAGCTGAAGCTCGGATTGAACCTTCCCTCGCTGGTACCTTTGGAATGCCAGCCGCAGCTATTCAAAATCCTGACGGGTCTTGGAATGTGGTGGTGCCGGCCGACCAGTTAGAAGTAGGTTTCACCATTCAAGGTAAAAAAGGACAAATAGTGACGATTACGGCCACTGGTCAAGTCAATGGCTGTAAAAATCGCTACGATGCGGCATTTGGCTGGACTGGTCCGGAGGGAAGAAAATGGGATTTCGACAAAAGAAGAAAGCGACCCTTGGGACCGGGCTCTCTGTTTATGGCTCTTGGCGCCAAGGTCGAAGAAAACGGAGAATGGTTTTACGTAGGAGAAAAGGTAAAGTTTCGACTTCCCCGGGACATGAAAAAAATTTATCTCGGAGTTAACGACGATACCCAAGACCGCCACGGCCGATTCAGACCAGACTGGTACAAAGACAATGAAGGCAAATTCATCGCCAAGGTAGAAATAATATAAAAAAGGAGGTTAAAAACCTGAAAACCAAGAGGCAAAGAAGCATCCGCTTCTCTGCCTCTTTTTATTTTGTTATAATGTTATAAAAATGTATCAAAACAAAACTATTTCTGTCGTCATCCCCTGCTACAATGAAGCTAAATCAATTGGCAAGATCATCAAGTCTTTACCCAAAGAGATAGATGAAATTATTGTCGCAGATAATAATTCAACTGACAGGACTGCTCAAATAGCTCAAACAGCTGGCGCCATAGTTGTTTTTGAGCCAACACCAGGATACGGCAGAACATATAAAACAGGGTTAAGTAAAGCAAAAGGTGAAATTATAGTCACCTTAGATGGCGATAGCCAATATCCCACCGAAGAGATTATTGATTTAATTAAGTTCTTAATAGATAAAAAGATAGATTTTCTTTCTGGCTCTCGTTTTCCTCTTAGTAATCCCGAATCTATTAGTAGAACTCGGCTAATCGGTAATAAAATTCTCACCTGGCTGACTAATTTCTTATTTAAAACAAAAATCAAGGACTCTCAATCAGGTATGTGGATTTTTAGAAAAGATATCCTGTCTAAATTTCAGCTTGTTAGTAATGGGATGCCTTTTTCCGAAGAAATAAAAATTAAGACCTTATTAGAACCGAAACTACGCTTTGCTGAAAAAAATATAAACTATTATCCCAGAATAGACAAGTCCAAATTATTTCCTTTTAAAGACGGCTTTAGGAATCTTATTTTTTTATTCAAACTGCGCTGGCGATATGGAAAAAGGAAAGAAAAGATTTTATTACCACTTCTTTTTATATTTTTCCTTTTTGCCTTTATTTTTTATCTCATTCAATTTTCATCCCCTAATCTAGCTGGCGTTGATGCTTATTATCATATTAAATACGCTTTTCTTTACCGGACTTTAGGCATTGAAGAAACGCTAAGTAATTATAGTTTAGCTGGGGAATATACTACTTTAAACCAATACCCAACCGATCTTTCTTTTCTTTATCATATTCTTTTAATACCCCTTACCTATGGCAATCTAATCGTAGGAAGTAAGATCTTGGCGATTATCTTTGCTTCTTTGATTTTTTCCTTATTTTATTGGATCTTAAGAAAATCTCAAATAAAATATAGTTTCTTTTGGACTCTTTTGTTTTTTACTGCTTCCAGCGCTTTTATCTCCCGTTTAACCCTTTCGCGGCCTTTTCTTCTATCCATTTTAATTTTAATCTTAGGATTTTATTTAATTATTAAAAAAAGGTATGGCTGGCTTTTTATTTTGTCTATTTTTTATGCCTTAAGCTATGCAGTTTCTCCTCTTATTTTAGTTATAGCTTTTCTTTATATCATAGCCGAGTATCTCCAAATTAAAAAAATTGACTGGAAACTTTTGTTTTATCCATTTATGGGTATCTTAATCGGCTTAATTATCCGACCTGATTTCCCTCAAGATTTTTACACTATCTTTGTTCAAAATTTTTATACTTTTTTTTATAAAATCAAAGGCGTTTCATTAGATATCGGAGCAGAAATGTCTCTGATTAGTGCCCCTTTAAAAACTAACTTGATTTTGCTTTTTTTATTTAGTCTGGCGCTGGCTTTTATAATAATAGACCTAATTAGAAACAGGATTAAAAAAGGTAGATTGTCGCTTGTTCGCCTTTATACTTGTTTTTTAGCTATTTTCTTTTGTCTATTGACTCTGATGAGCCAGCGATTTTTTGAATATTGGACCCCTTTTACTCTTTTTTTGGCTGCTTTTACTTTTAAGGATATTTCTCGAGATAAATATTGGAGAGATCTATTTAAACAGTTTCTCCAAATAATCGGCAATTTTTTTAGTCGACTAAGACTTTTTCTTTTTATTTTCCTTTGTCTAATTATTATCTTGAGTGGTTATATCAATATTTCTGGAGCTTTTAATCTAATGGAAGAAACTATTTTCCCTTTTGACAAATATCAAGGAGCTGGGCAATGGTTGAAAGAAAATACGCCGGCCCAATCAATTATTTTTAATGCCAGTTGGGATAATTTTTCTCAATTATTTTTCTATAACCACCACAATTATTATATTATCGGTAAAGACCCTACTTTTATGTATGTTTATGATAAAGAGCTGTTCTGGCTCTGGAGTAATATAATCAACCGGAGCATTATTTGTTCTCAATCTGAAAAAGAATGTCCTGATGCGGTTTATACTGAAAAATTTTCCCAGCGGAGGCAGAAAATATATCAAATTATCAAAAACAAATTCCAGAGCGAATATGTTTTTATAGACAATCGGTCAATGTCTGACCAATCTCAAAAACATCAGGTATTTAAAAAACTCTTGGAGAACTCCCCTTTATTTGAAAGGGTTTATCAATCTCAAAAATATCCAGAAGTGATGATTTTTCAGTTAAAATAATTGCCGAGGGAGCAAAGCTCCCAATGGGAGCTTTGCTCCCAAACGCTCCCAAATTGACAAATTGATTCAAATAAAAGCCAGTCAAGCAAAAATAAAGCTGCTCGCCTGGCTTTTTTTACTTACTACTAAATATAAACAGGACCAAACACTTTTTCTTTAGCTATATTAAAGTCGTCCTATTACAACCGTAACTATGGCTAAGGCAGCTAAAGCAATAACCAAACCAACTACTCCAGAAATGAGCATTTTCCTGGCCGTGCCTTGTCTATCTTCGTCGCCGCTAGCGGTGGCCCACATAATTCCTGCTATAACAATAATTAATGCGGAAATAAGACCAGCAATGCCAGCTACCCAGTTAACAATACTTTTTATAATCTCTTCAACACTTTTATCAGAAAGGTTGCCTAAATCGCTCGGCGGCGGTGCAATAGCAAAAACAAAACCAACACTGCCTAAAAACATAAAAGTCATTAGCGGGAATAAACTAATCAATGTTTTCTTTTTAATAATTTTCACTAAATTTCACCCCCTTTCTTTATAAAGATAAATATTAAGTTATGGTTATACCTAAAATTTCTAATAATGCCTGTAATAGACCCCAGGAAGCTAAAATAATCATTAGCCCGATTAAAGACCATTGAATAGTTTTGCGAGCAGCGGCTACTTTCTCCTCACTACCCCCGGAAACCATATATTGAATTCCGCCAATAACGACCATTAAAACAGCTACCGTAGCGGCAATACCAGCTATCCAATCAGCGATACTAAGAAAAAGTTCAGTAAAACTATTTGTCCCCAGCGGGTTATCTATCGCAATATTCGCCGCTTCAACATTAATTAAGGGCAAACCTATTGTCAAAAGCCCCGAAATTAGAACAAGTAATAAAGAAAAATTTTTAAAAGTGTTTTTGGACATATATTATTTATGGGCAACTCGGAAATTCATTCCAAAAGTAAACAGCATCCCAGGCTTCAGTAGTTCCGGAAGTGGCAATGCTTTTAATTAAAGTGTCAATCAGCATCCAGCTAATGAAGATAATGGCTAAGCCAATAACTGTGTTGGTGAAAATACTTCTGGCTAAAGCGACTTTTTCCTCACTGCCGCCAGAAGTTAGAAAAATAACTCCCGCCGCCACAAACAAAAGGACAGCCATAGGGATAGCTAAATTAAAGCTAAGAAAATTGATAATATTACTGGCTAAGTGCCATAAATCACAGAGGGTGCATTTTTCACTGGCATCTATCTGACCATCATCATTAATATCCCGACCGCAAGGCACTATTGGGTCAGTAACAAAGCCGGCATAAACTATATTAGCCGCAAATAAACTGATTAAAATAGAAAAGATAATCAGAACTTTTTTCATCAGTAATTAAGGACTCTAATCAAGGGCAGTCCTTGATTTTGTATCCTTTACTTCATCAAAAGAGTTATATCACTGGCCGCTTTGTTAATCGCTTTTTGAATGGTCGCGACGCCTAATACTACTGATTCTATCACATCAGCCAAAATAGTTTCAATAGCCGAGTTATCCACTTGCTCCCAAGAATAGGCCGTCAGAGTTTGTTCGGCAAAAACGCCTAAGTCCGGGTCATCTTTTTGCCCAAGGATTAAATCTCGCCGGGCGGTTGGTTTTTCGGCTAATTCCAGATATTTTTGGGCATTTTCTTTATCCGTCAGCCAAACAATAAACTGCCAGGCCTCATTAGGATTCTGGCAATTATGAGAAACAGTTAAGCCCCAATAATTAGCGTAATTAACATTATTATTTGAAGCTTCAATTTGCGGCATAGGAGCAATGCCAAAATTCAAATAAGGTGACGTGGCTTGAATAACCGGCATCTGATAAGAATAATTCAACATCATGGCCGCTTTTCCTTCAGAAAAACTATCCATAGAATAATCCATCCGAGTATTCCAGGTATAAACTGGCTTTAGAGGATTAGCCAAATCAGTATAGAATTCTAAAGCTCTTTGCCCCGGATAAAAATCTTTTCCATCAAGGTTAATCTTTTGGGCAAAAGTCGCTTGAGTTCTCTGTTCATTAACCATTTGAGCGCCGGACTGGAGCATTAAAAGAGCCAAAACATCAGTTGACCGATTAACGTTGCGGGCCGTGCCCAAAGCAGCGCCCGCTCGGATGATATTGTCACGTTCATCTTTAATGGTTAATTTTTCCACATCAGTCAAAAATTCTTCCCAAGTTGTCGGCGGTTGGGGAAGACCAGCCGTATTAAAAATGTCTTTATTGTAATAAAGAGCTAAAGTATCAATACTTAAAGGAAGGGCCGTGATATAGCCATTTGAAACAAAATCAGTGTAAACCACATCAACAAAATTATCAGCCAGTTCTTTGAGAGTAATTAATTCTGAAGGAGCGGCCCAAATTTTATCTTCATAACGAGTCGGCCAGGTATGATGGAGCATAAAAATATCCGGACCGCGACCGCCAGCCATGGCTTCTAATAAATCTCTTTCATAGGTCTGATAAGTTTTTTTGTAATAATTAATTTTAATTTTAGGAAAGGACGCATTAAAATCTTCAATCAGCGGTTTATAAATATCAGAATCATCAAAAACTCCCCAAAATTCTAATTCTACTTCTTTAGATATAGGTTCTTTACATCCGGGCAAAGCCGCGGTTAAACCCAAAAAAATAATCGGGACAATTAAAGTATAAAGAGTGGTCGTTTTGATTTTAGACACAGTTATTTGAAAATTTATTTCTTAAAAACCATTCCATAATGCTGATTGTCCATGGTCAGCTCTTGAAATAAAGTTAACCCTTCATCTTTAATTAATTTCTGGGCTTCTTCTTTTGAAATAAACCAGCCTTGTTTAGGAGCCAAAGAAGAACCGGTAATCCATTCGATTAAAACTAATTGCCCGCCTTTTTTTAAAACCCTCTTGGCTTCTTTTAAAATGGCTAATTTTTTTTGTGATTGAAATAAAATGTTAGCTAAAAGAACTAAATCAATTGAATCTTCGGTTAATTTTGAACCAGCTGAAATCTCCAGATTGCAATGAATCGTCTCAATATTATTCACTCCCTCTAATTGAGCTTGACTGTTGACTGCTTGCAAGGCCTCCTCCATTACATCTAAGGCATAAACCTTGCCCTGATTAACCAAGCCAGCCAAAGGAAGACTAAAATAGCCATGACCACAGCCAAAATCAGCTACTCGCATATTATCACGAAGAGTTAATTGTTCTAAAATTGCTCCTGGTTGAGAAAAACCGCCTGTACCCTCGGACATAAAATTTCAATCCAAGGACTATCCTTGGCATGATTTAGATATTAGAAATTTTGTTAAATGCAGGCTATAGACGCCACTTTATCTCCTTTGCCCATCCTCATTACTTTGACTCCTTGGGTAGCCCGACCCAAAGAAGAAATATCTTTAAGTTTAGTTTTAATCACCTGTCCCTTTTGAGAAATAGCAATCAAATCCTCTTGTTCTTCTCTTAAAATTCGGCTAACCACAATGTTGCCCGTCTTGTTGGTTATCTTAGCTGTTTTAATACCCAGACCGCCTCTTTTTTGTAATTTATAATACTTCAAATCAGTCTTTTTGCCAAAACCATTTTCTGTAACAACCAACAATTTATTATTTACTGTTGGCGGCTCTTGGCTTTTTGTTATTATCTCCAGACCAACCAATCGGTCGTCTTTTCTTAATCTAATTCCCTTGACCCCGGCCGCGCTGCGACCCATTGACCTAATATCGCTTTCTTTAAATCGAATACTCTGTCCCTGGACAGTAACTAAAATAACTTGGTCTTGACCAAACGTGAGTTTAGCCCATTTTAATTTATCTCCCTTTTTCAGATTAATGGCCGTTAAGCCGCTTCGACGGACATGGCTAAATTCTTCTATTTTAGTTCTTTTGATTATACCACTTTCTGTGGCCATCAACAAATATTTGGATTCTGGTTTCCCTTCATTTGATTTAACGGTAACCACCGCCGTAACCCGTTCCTGGGAAGATAATTGTAAGATATTAACAATAGCCTGGCCGCGAGCGGTTCTATGCGTTTCCGGAATCTCATGGGCCTTAGATTGAAAAACCCGACCTCGGTCAGTAAAGAACAAAACATTGTCATGAGTGGAGGCAGATAAGAAATGACCAACCGCATCTTCTTCCCGAGGAATGATGCCAATAATCCCTTTGCCGCCTCTTTTTTGAGACCGATAAGATTGGGGATTAACTCTTTTAATATAACCACCCTGAGTCAGAATAATGACGCACTCTTCTTGGGGAATTAATTCTTCATCGCTTAACTGACCAACTGGTTGACGATAAACTTTAGTTCGGCGGCTATCAGCATATTTTTCTTTCATTTCCTTAAGTTCTTTTTTAACTACGGTCAAAATCCTCTTGGGACTCTTAAGTAAGGTCTCTAATTCAGCGATTAATTTCCTTTTCTCTTTTAATTCGTCTTTAATTTTCTTTTGCTCCAACCCAGCCAGGGTCTGCAGTTTCATCTCGAGAATGGCTGTGGTTTGCCGATCAGTTAATTTAAACTTTTTCATTAAATTCTGATGAGCTATTTCCCGAGTGGCTGATTTTTTAATCGTATTAATCACCGCATCAATATGTTCTAAGGCCTTGCTCAATCCTGTCAAAATATGAGCTCTTTCCTTGGCTTGTTTTAGTTCAAAACGGGTTCGCCGAGTAACCACCTGCTGACGATGTTTAATGTATTCTTCTAAAAGACCCTTGAGAGATAAAATCTGCGGCTGCAAACCATTGACCAGAGCAAGCATATTTAAATGAAAGGCCTTTTGTAAATCAGTAAGCTTATATAACCGATTAAGAATTTTTTGCGGCTGGGCATCAGCCTTAAGTTCAATAACTACCCTGACGCCATCTTTATCTGATTCATCACGAATGTCTTTAATCCCTTGAATTCTTTTATCCTTGACTAAATCAGCAATCTTAATAATTAAATTCGCTTTATTGACTCCGTAAGTCATTTCCGTAATTAAAATCTGGAATTTACCTGTTTTTACTTCAACGATTTCGGTCTTAGCTCGCATAATAATTGGTCCTCGTCCCGTACTATAGGTCTGAATCATTCCTTGACGGTCATAAATTGCTCCGCCAGTCGGAAAATCAGGTCCTTTAATAAATTGAAAAAGATCTTTAACCGTTGCTTGGGGGCGCTCAATTAAAAGAATAACCCCATCAACTATTTCCCCTAAATTATGAGGAGGGATATTAGTGGCCATACCCACGGCGATGCCCATGACCCCATTCAATAGTAATTGAGGCAGTTTGGCTGGCAGAACTACCGGTTCCTGCCGCGTCCCATCATAATTATCAACCCAATCAACCGTTTCTTTGTCAATGTCCAATAACATCTCTTCAGCCAACTTGGTCATTTTTGCTTCGGTATAGCGAAAGGCAGCAGCGTTATCTCCGTCCATTGAACCAAAATTTCCTTGACCATTAATCAAAGGATAACGCAGAGAAAAATCCTGAGCCATTCTGACTAAAGAATCATAAACCGCCACATCACCATGAGGATGATATTTCCCGAGCACCTCGCCAATAACCGTAGCTGATTTTCGATACTTAGCCGAACTATTTAATCCCAAGCCATGCATGGCATACAAAATACGGCGATGGACTGGTTTGAGTCCATCGCGAACATCAGGCAGAGCCCGGGCCACAATTACGCTCATAGCATAGTCCAAGTAGGACTCTTTCATCTCCTCGGTTATTTCTCTTTTTTTGATGTAGCCTATTTCTCCGCCAACTGGCGGATTTTTTTTATTTGTTTTTTCCATTATTGGCTTAGAGGCAATTTAGCTGGCTTGATTTCTCTTGGTTCTTTTGACGCCTGCTCAATATTTTCTTCCTGGCTCTCCAGCTTTTCAAGTTCTTCTTCTAAATCCTTTTCAAAAAATGCGCCGATACTGGCTTTAAAAACCTCTTTTAAAGAAGGTGTTTCGTTTTTTAATTCCTCTAATGGTTTTTTTATTTCTTTAGCCGTCTCGGGCAAAGAACTCTTTAAGGAAACTACCCAAAGAGAAACAATAAAAATCATAGATACAAAAACAGCCAACCAGAGGATTTGCAGACGGAGATAACGCGGCTTTTTTTGAATTTTTTGGATGAAATCAATTAAAGACATAATCTTGCAATTTTTTAGGGCTTAAGCACCACTACTTCCATATCCTTGCCAATCAAATCTTTCTTTTTGACGGTTAATTTATCAACGGCTGGTTTTTTATTTAATCCCATTTCTTTTAAAAATTCGGCTAAACCAGCTAAATCTATCTTTAAGCCGGCCAACTTATAGTGCATCGGGATAATCAAGTGCGGCTCAAGTTGCTCGGCTATTTTTATTGCTTCTGGGGCATTAAGAGTAAAAGTACCACCAATAGGAATAATTAGAATATCTACCTGGCCAATTGCTTCTAATTGCTCATTAGTTAATCGTTCCTGACCAAAATCGCCCAGATGGCAAATTCTGATTTTATCCATTTCTATTAAATAAATAGTATTGAGACCCCTTTCCTGACCCTGTTTTTTGTCGTGGAAACTGGAACAGCCAATAATCCTGATTCCTTTAATTTCATATTCTCCTGGATTATTGATAATAAAAGGACCGCCGCTGATTGCCTTAACATTATTATGGTCATAATGGTCATGAGAGACAGTGACAATATCAGCACTACCGCGTGGCGGAATCAGGCCAATACTTTTATCAAAAGGGTCAGTAATAATAGTTAAACGACCACCTTGATTAGTAATTTTAAAACAAGAGTGGCCATACCAAGAAATAGTCATATAAAAAAATTTCTAATTTCCAAACCCTGCCAAGGACTGTCTTCGTATTTGCTTTTTCAAAAGCAAATACGAAGACAGTCCTTGGATTGATAGAAATTAAGACTTAAGAATTCCAGTTTTATTTTATCATATTCTTTCCCTCTTGCCAAGCTAATAATTTCAAGTTATACTTTAGGTTAACATGACCAAAGAAGAATCGGAATTGATGAAAGAATTATTAATTAAAGATAGGCAGGCGCCTCATTTGCCCCAATCCGGAGATTTGGTTAAGGGACAGATTATTAAAATGAGCAAAAACGCCCTCATTCTTGACTTAGGCCCCTTAGGCATGGGCATTGTTTATGGTGGTGAATTACGAGAAGATAAAGATATACTCAAAGAATTAGCTGTGGGCCAAAAAGTCTCTGCCTTAGTTTTAGACCCGGAAAACGAAGATGGCTATGTTGAACTTTCTCTCAGAGAAGCTGGTTTAGAAAAAGCCTGGCTGACTTTAAGAGAAAAAAAACAAACCGGCCAAACAGTCACCGTTAAAGTAATTGAAGCTAATCGCGGTGGATTAATTATTAAAACAGGCAGCTTAATTGGTTTTCTGCCGGTCTCTCAACTATCCAACGAAAATTATCCCCGGGTAGAAGGCGGCGACAAAGATAAAATTCTTGAAGAGCTTAATAAATTTATCGGTCAGGAAATAAAGGTTAAGATTATTGACCTAGACCAAAAAACGGATAAATTAATTGTTTCGGAAAAAGCAATATGAAATATCTGCTCAAAAATTTATTGATTGCTTTTCTGGCTCTATTAACTATTGCCGGTTTTTTTACTCTGTTGAGCAGCTCAACGGAAAAGCCAACCGAGATTTCTTTAAGTCAGTTAGTTGAACAAATTAATCAAGAACAGGTCTCAACTATTGCCATTAAAGGTGACCAGCTAGAAATTGAATTAAAAGACGGCGCTAAAGAAAAAGCCACTAAAGAAAAAGAGGCCTCTTTAACCGAATCCTTGAAAAATTACGGCCTTGATTCAGAAAAACTTAAATTAGTCAATTTAGAAATAAAAGGCGAAAGCGGTCTTGGCTTTTGGTTAGGAGCTATTCTGCCTTTTCTCTTACCCCTGCTAATTATTGGCTTCTTTTTCTGGTTTATGTTCCGTGGCGCCCAGCGCGGCCAGATGCAGGCTTTTACCTTTGGCCGTTCCCGAGCCCGCTTAGTTAGTCCCAACAATAAAAAAGATAGAGTCACTTTCAAAGATGTAGCCGGTTTAAAAGAAGCTAAAGAAGAATTACAAGAAATAGTTGAATTTTTAAAAAATCCTAAAAAATTTGTTAATTTGGGCGCTAAGATTCCCAAGGGAGTTTTATTAGTAGGAGCTCCGGGTACCGGAAAAACTTTATTAGCCCGGGCAATTTCTTTCGAGGCTAATGTTCCTTTCTTTAGCGTCTCTGGTTCAGAATTTATCGAAATGTTTGTAGGAGTTGGATCAAGCAGAGTCCGTGATCTTTTTCAAACTGCTAAAAAACATGCCCCGGCCTTAATCTTTCTTGATGAATTAGATGCTATTGGCCGGCAGCGAGGAGCTGGCTTGGGCGGCGGACATGATGAAAGAGAACAAACCCTAAATCAAATTTTAGTGGAAATGGACGGTTTTGATCCTAATACCGGAATTATCTTAATTTCGGCCACAAATCGCCCCGATGTCTTGGACCCAGCTCTACTACGACCAGGTCGCTTTGACCGAAGGGTTGTCTTGGATTTACCTGACTTGAAAGACCGCAAAGAAATTCTTAAAATTCATGCTCGAAATAAACCGTTGGAGGAAAATGTTAATCTGCGGGAAATTGCGGAAAGAACACCTGGTTTTTCCGGCGCCGATTTAGCTAATATTGTTAATGAAGCAGCTATCTTGGCGGCTCGTCGGGATAAGAAAAAGATCAGCCAGGACGAACTGCGTGAGTGTATTGAAAAAGTTCTTTTAGGACCAGAAAGAAAAAGCCATATTCTTTCCGAAAAAGAAAAAGAAATTGCCGCCTATCACGAATCAGGTCATGCTTTAGTTAATGCTTCATTGACTCATACTGACCCGATTCAAAAGGTCTCTATTATTGCCCGTGGTCAAGCAGCTGGTTATACCTTAAAACTACCTATTGAAGATAGACACCTTCACAGCCGTTCTGAATTCATAGATGAATTAGCTGTTTTAATAGGCGGTTATGCGGCCGAAGAACTGGTCTTTAAGGAATTGACTACTGGCGCTTCCAGTGATTTACTAAAAGCCACGGAATTAGCCCGCAAATTGGTAACCAAATACGGCATGAGTGAAAAATTAGGACCAATGACTTTTGGTGGCAGAGAAGAATTAGTTTTCTTAGGCCGGGAAATCGCTACGGAAAAAGATTATTCTGATGAGGTAGCCGCTCAAATTGATAAAGAGGTAGCTAAGTTTATTGATGACGCTTATCAAACAGCCAAAAAAATTCTCACGGAAAAAAGGAAGAAATTAGACCAGATTGCCAAAGTGCTAATTAAAAAGGAAACTATTGAAAGAAAAGAATTCGCCAGCTTGATGAAAAGAAAAGTTTAACCAGAACCTTAACAAACAATTTAAACTAGGGGGCCTTATGAATATTCTCAATATGACCTGGGAAGATTTTATTGTAATTGCGGCGATTGCTATAGCTATGGTCTATCTATTTATAAAAGTACGGCGCTCGGAAAAAAGTGAAAAATCATTATCGCAATCGGAGGTAGAATAAAATGGATTATTTATTTGTAATACTCCTTGCCGCTATTTTACTTATTCCCTACCTTCTTAACCCGCTTTCCGCCTACGGAAAACTTCCTCAATGGCTAATTAATTTCATTAATCGATGGACAAAAAGAAACGATTTCTATAAATAGGATGGTTTATCAAATCATTCTATTTTTTTTCAAAAAAAGATTGACCAAATGATTAAAATTGGATAGAATAATAATGTTTTGGGCGCATAGCTCAACGGCGGAGCAGGGCTCTTATAAGGCCAAGGTTCCTGGTTCGAATCCAGGTGCGCCCACAGGATTTTCTATCACGGGCGGTTGGCGCAGTTGGTTAGCGCGCGTCATTGACATTGACGAGGTCAGAGGTTC
>CAZPQT010000006.1:0-28674 GCA_964589195.1 uncultured Candidatus Saccharibacteria bacterium | reverse complement strand
CGAAAACCATTGTCGCCTTAGGCGACCGTGGGTTCGAATCCCACCCTCTCCGCCAAGTGGTAAAAGTTGTTTCTGGCTCGCCTGCTACGCGGGCTCGCCAGCCGATTTTGAACGCAAAATTATTTTTTATCTTTGTTCCGCGAAGCGGAACGCCAGAAGCGGGCTTTTCTTAAAAGAATTGAAGAATTGATTAAATAATTATTATGATTCAATACTTACAATATTTAGTTTTCGTAGGAGCGGCTGCCCAATTAGTTGGAGTATTTTCGTATATAAAAGAAACACTTCGAGGTAGCACCAAACCAAATAAAGTTACTTGGCTGATGTGGTCTGTTGCCCCCATTATAGCTACATTCGCCGCAATTTCAGGCGGAGTCGGTTGGGCCGTGTTGCCGGTCTTTATGGCGGGATTCGGCCCATTGCTAGTTTTTATTGCTTCTTTTGTAAATAAAAAATCATATTGGAAACTGGAAAAATTTGATTATCTTTGCGGCTTTTGTTCAGTATTAGCATTGGTGCTTTGGGGAATAACCAAAGAGCCAGTAATCGCGATTATATTCGCAATAGCAAGTGATGGATTTGCCGCAATTCCGACCTCGGTAAAAGCATGGAAGTATCCAGAAACAGAATCGGCTGGCCCTTATACGACTGGATTGTTTAGTGCGCTTACGAGTTTTGCCGCAATAAAAACATGGAATTTTTCATCTTTAGCCTTTCCCGTATATTTGGTTATGATATGTACATTGTTAACCATTTTTGTTTATCGGCGGAAGATTTTCAAAAAAGAATTTACCGCCAAATACTAAAATTGTTAAAATTTTGTTAGCGGGCTATTGCTCGTGAAAAACTTGAAATCGTCCTTTTCGCTTCCGCTTCGGGGCGAGGCGGGCGGAAAGAGAGTGCGGTCTTTGCCCTTTCGCCCGCCGAGCCCGTTAATGAAATCAGTTCGGATATTTTCAAATACACACCGCCATGGAAACAATTTTAATTGACCAGCCGATTTTTTTAATTTTTCTAACGGCTATGGCTTTGCTGGTTATTTGGATTTTTTTTCTTCATCTTCATCTCTGGCAAATCAAGAAAAAGCTGAAATTATTTTTTGCCGGCAAGAAGGCCTTGGATTTGGAAGGAGTTCTCTTTGAAGAAATTAAACGATTGAAAAAATCGGAAACTGAAATTAAAAAATTGATTAAATCTTCAAAGGTCCTGGAGAAAATGGCCAGCCAAAGTATTCAGAAAATTGAAGTGGTTCGTTTTAATCCCTTTAAAGAAACTGGCGGTGACCAAAGCTTTGTCATTGCCTTACTTGACTGGCATAACAATGGTTTAGTCATTTCCAGTTTGTATTCAAGAGAAGGAACCAGAATTTATAGTAAGCCCATTCAAGCTGGTCAGTCAAAATATCCCTTAACTAAAGAGGAATTAGAGGCCCTGAAAAAAGCTGGGGTAAAAAAATGATAAAAAAAGCAAAAAAACAAAAAAATCTTCAATTAAAACCACCGGTAGTGGTCATTTTAGGTCATGTTGACCATGGTAAAACCAGTATTCTTGATTATATTCGTAAAACAAAAGTAGCGGAAAAAGAAGCGGGCGGCATTACCCAGCATATTGGCGCTTATCAAATAGAGTATCAGAATAAAAAAATTACCTTTATTGATACACCCGGCCATGAGGCTTTTTCAGCCATGCGCTCACGCGGCGCTAAAGTAGCTGACATTGCTGTTTTAGTAGTCGCCGCCGAAGAAGGAATCAAGCCGCAAACTAAAGAAGCCATTTCTCACATCAAAAAAACGGGTATTCCTTTAATTGTTGCTCTGAACAAAATTGACAAAAAGGAAGCCCAGCCAGAAAAAGTTAAAGGAGAATTAGCCAAAAATGACATTGTCGTTGAATCTTTAAACGGCCAAGTCCCGTCAGTTAATCTCTCGGCTAAAACTGGTCAAGGAATTGACGAACTTTTGGAAATGATTATTTTAGTAGCTGAAATGGAGGAATTAAAAAACCAGCCGGCTCAAGCAGCTTCGGGAGTAGTCATTGATTGTCGTCATGACAGCCAACGCGGCACTACGGCTACTCTCTTAGTCAAAGAAGGTACTTTGATTAATAAAGATATTGTGGGCACTGATTCAGCTTTTGGCAGAATTAAAACAATGGAAGATTTTCAAGGGCAACCGATTGAAAAAGCAACTCCTTCAACGCCAGTTATCATTACCGGACTCAACCAAATTCCTCAAGTTGGTGAAAAATTCTTTTTCTTTAATAACTTAGAAGAAGCTCAAGTCAGAATAGCTAAAAAAACAGCTAAGAGAAAAGAAGAAAAAGAAGTTTTTGTTTTTGAACCAGATAAGAAAATTCTTAATATTATTCTTAAAACTGACTTTCACGGCTGCTTAGAAGCAGTTAAAGAATCTCTTAAAAGCATTCCGGCTGATGAAGCGGTTTTAAGAATTTTAAAAGCTGAGGTCGGCGAAATTACTGAATCAGATATTAAATTAGCTGAATCAGCTCAAGCTAAAATAGTCGGCTTTCGGGTTAAAGCCAGTTCAACTATCAGAGAATTAGCCCAACAGAGAAAAATAAAAATCTTGCTTTTTGAAGTAATCTATGAGCTTATTCAGGGAGCTCGCGAACTGCTTTCTCAACTCTTAAAACCAGAAGTTATTAAGAACATTCTCGGTCAACTCAAGGTTTTAGTTTTATTCCACCATGAAAAAGACCGCCAGATTATTGGCGGCAAAGTGATCAAAGGACAAGTTCTAAAAGGCGCCTCGATTGACGTTATCCGAGGTGATAAAAAAATAGGGCAAGGAAAAATAATCCATTTGCAACGCAATAAAAAAGATATTGACAAAGCAGCCAAAGACCAGGAATGCGGTATTTTATTCAAAGGAACAACTACCATTGAAAAAGGAGATGTTTTGGAAATCTACGAGGAAGAAAAGAAAAAAAGGGAGATTTAAAAATGTCTCAACGAATTCTACGAATCAACCAACTTCTTAGGCAGGAAATAAGTCAATCGCTTTTACGAGAAATTGATTTTACTAATGTTTTAGTAACCGTAACCGAGGTGGAAACATCACCTGATTTAAGACAAGCCAAAGTTAAAATAAGCGTTATGCCTACGGAAAAAAGCGAACAGGTTTTAAAGATCTTAGAAAGAAATATTTATCGTCTCCAGCAAATCCTCAATAAAAAATTGACTATGAAGACAGTGCCTAAAATCAGATTTGTCATAGACCAAATTGAAGTAAAGGCACAACGAATTGAAGAAATTTTGGAGAAAATGAAAAAGGGTTGAATTTAAGAAAAAATGTGGTAAAGTAAAAATATAAAGGTCACGTGGCCGAGTGGTTAGGCAATGGTCTGCAAAACCATGTACACCGGTTCGAATCCGGTCGTGACCTCTTAAATGCCGGAGTGATGGAACTGCCAGACATGCATCACTTAAAATGATGTGGGCGAAAGCCCGTGCGGGTTGGAATCCCGCCTCCGGCACCATAAATTACAATACTTTTAATATGAGAAGTGTATTTACCAAGGCTATCAACTCTCACTTCTTTAAAGCCTGGAATCCAGAAATGGCTTATATTTTAGGATTTATTGCTGCTGATGGCAGTATCTCTAAAAGAAAAGACAGAAAAGATTTCTATTTATTTAACATCACAAACAAAGACAAGAAACACTTAGAAAATATTAAAAATATTTTACTTCCTTCGAAAAAGGTCGGCTCAAAGCGTAGCGGCTACACAGGAAGAAAAGATAATTATTATCTACAAACTACTAATAGGGAGATCTGTAAAGATTTAATAAACTTAGGAATAATTCCTCGAAAAACTTATTCTTTTCAACTACCCAATATTCCTAAAAAATATTTATCAGATTTTGTCCGAGGATTTTTTGATGGAGACGGAACAGTCTATATCTACAAAGTTAATGATACACTTCAAATAAAAGCCGGTTTCGTAAGCGCCAGCTTGTCTTTTATAACTGAGTTCAATAAATGTTTATGTGAAAGTATTAATATTCTCCCCAAAGCTATACACAAAGTAATTCCAAAAATACAAGGAAAAGTCGCTTTGTATTCTACTTGCTACTACATTGACGACTGTGAAAAATTAGGTCAGTTCATGTATCAAAATAATCCCTCCTTGTATTTGCCACGAAAATATCAAGTTTTTGAAAAGTGGAAATCTATTAAAAGGAAAAAATATATTAAACAGAATTATCCTTCAAAAGTAGGCTGGCAATTAAATCAAAATCTAATTGCTTAGAAAATCTATCCAACATAAAAAGACCCGCATTACACGGGTCTTTTTATGTTCCGAGAATCTCTACCTTGGCTATTTTGATACCGAATTGCCTGGCTTGGTCGCGACTGACAAACCAGATATCCATTTTATGGCTGTTTCGGACAGCCATGCGGTCCTCAACCACGAAAATCTTTTCTCCGTAAAGTTGAGGAAAACGGACCTTAGTCCCAAACCTTAAAAAGTTACAAGCCACTACTCCTTCTCGAACATCAGTTCCAGAAGCAGTAATAAATGGCGTTGAGTCGGTTTGGTCTGGGGTGCTGGAATAAGCAGTCACTGGCACCCAGTATTGAGTAACGACCACTGGGGTGTCTGGATTAGTTGGTTGGACTAAAGCTTGTCCCTGAAGAGTAACTAATCCATCAAGCGGCATCAGCGACAATCCAATTTCTTGTTCCTCAATACCAATCAAAGCAGATTGAGGAAAAACAAGGTTATAAATCAAGCTAACCAAGGCCAAAGAAGCGGAAATCTTAGGGTTGGTATGCATATATTTTTAAGGTAAATTTAAAAACCCCTTTTCGGGATTTCCTATATTATAGCATACCAACAAATTGATGTCAAGAGATAGCTTTGACACTAAGCTGGGAAATGGCTTAAATAAGCCAAAAAATAGGTATCAAAAAACGGCTTAAATAAGCCATTTTTTACTATCCTAACTATTTGGAGCGGGAGACGGGGATCGAACCCGCGATCTTCTCGTTGGCAACGAGACGCTCTACCACTAAGCTACTCCCGCTTTTGGTGCCGGGGGTGAGAGTTGAACTCACTACCTCTTCTTTTTCAGAGAAGCACTCTACCGTTGAGTTACCCCGGCATATTATTAAATTTTGTGGACCCAGAGGGATTCGAACCCTCGACCTCTTGCATGCCATGCAAGCGCGCTAACCAACTGCGCCATGGGCCCTTCTTTAATGCCCTCGGCACGACTCGAACGTGCGACCTGCTCGTTAGGAGTGAGCTGCTCTAATCCGCTGAGCTACGAGGGCAGTTCTCCACAACATTTCTATATTATAATATTGACTAAACATAGTCAATGGAATATAATGGAAGATAATTTGGAAGTGAGGCCCCCAACTTATTGGGAGCTTCACTCCCAAATTACTCTTAAATTATAAAGGAGAAATAATTATGGCTCAAAAATCACCGGTGGTTCAAGTAGTTAAAAAAATAAGCCCAACGGTCGTTAGTATCACCATCAGCAAGGACTTACCCAAAATCAGAAAATTCTATGTTCAGCCCTTCGATGAATTTTTTGGTCCTTACGGTCAACCAATTCCCCAGTTTCGTCAGGAAGGAAAACAGCGGGTCAAAATTGGCGGCGGCAGCGGCTTTTTTGTTTCGCCAGAAGGCATTATTTTAACCAATCGCCATGTCATTGTCTCGCCCAATGTTGATTACACAGTGGTTACGGCTGATGAAAAAGAATATCAAGCAGAAATTTTGGCTCGCGACTCGGTTAATGATGTGGCTATTATTAAACTCAAAAATACTAAAGGGAAAAAATTTCCTGTTTTGGAATTAGGCGATTCCACTAAAGTGGAATTAGGCCAAGATGTCATTGCCATTGGCAATGCCTTAGGCGCTTTTAGAAACACCGTTTCCACCGGAGTGGTTTCTGGCCTAAGTCGTTTTATCACGGCTCATGATGGTATTTCTGGTCAAGCGGCTTCCTTGCGCGGTCTGGTTCAAACTGATGCGGCCATCAATCCAGGCAATTCTGGCGGTCCTCTTGTTGGTTTAGACGGTAAGGTTATTGCCATTAATGTAGCTATTGTCATGGGTGCTCAAAATATTGGTTTTGCTATTCCGATCAATAATGCTAAAAAAGATCTTCAAGACCTTAAAAAACATGGCCGGATTATCCAACCGTTCTTAGGTGTCCGCTATATCTTAATTGATAAAGAGCTTCAAGAATCTTTCCGAGAAAGACTTAATATGCATCTGCCAATTGACTATGGAGCTTTAATTATTCGTGAACCAGGCAGCGGCGAGCCAGCCGTTGTTCCGAATAGCCCAGCAGCCAAGGCCGGTTTAATGGAACACGATATTATTTTAGAATTCAACAAAGTAAAGATTACTGAAAAAAATCCCCTTCAAGAGCTTATTCATAAATGCAAACCAGGCGATTTGGTGGAAATAAAAATTCTCCGAGAAGATAAAATGGGTATGGTTAAATTAAAAATGGAAGAAAGAAAGTAGAGTAATACTCTCTGCCTGAGAACAAAAACCCTCCGACGAGGTCAGAGGGTTTTTGTAATTTCGGGAATAGTATTTTTTAGAATAGCAAAGACGTTCCTGTTATTAAAATGTAAAGTGGTCTGACTATAAAAGGAATGCCAATATAAATCATAAAGAAAACTACACCGATAATCAAGAAGAAATTGCCTTTGACATTCTCGAAGGAAGGAAATAAAGCAGAAAAAATATGAGATCCATCAAGAGGAGGAATAGGCATTAAATTAAATACCCCAAGAATGAGATTAATCCAAACAAAAAAACTAAAGAAAAAAACAAGAGCCAAATTAGTTGGTTCGAAAAAACGCAGAGAAAGGCCGACTATCAAAGCCATTAAAAGATTAGAGGCTGGACCGGCCAAGCTTACTAAAGATGGTCCCCATTTCTGATTTCTTAAATTATAAGGATTAAAAGGCACTGGCTTGCCCCAGCCAATTCCGATAATAAAAAGGAGAAGCGTACCAAAAGGATCTAAATGAGCCAGTGGGTTTACAGTTAAACGTCCTTGGTCTTTGGCCGTAGAATCACCTAAATAATAAGCCATCCAGGCATGGAAAAATTCATGGATGGCCAGAGCAAATAGAATGCCTATGGCTATTATAAAAAATGATAACGGATCTTTAAAAAGAAGTTGTATAAGCATTAATTTTAATATAACATCTCTTGTAAAAAGTAAAAAACCCTGTTAAGATATGGTTACTATGTCTAGGCGATGCGCTATTTGTGGTAAAAAATCAATGGTGGCCGTTGTCCGCAAAAAGCTTCGGGGTAAGTATAACCCAACCACTAAAAAAAGGAAATACCCTAATTTACAATGGGTTTATTTGCCGAATGGCAAACGAGTCAAGGCCTGTGCTAAATGCATTAAAGCCATGGGAAAAACAAAATGACGGGGCGTAGCTTAGTCCGGTTTAAAGCGTCGGGCTGGGGGTCCGAAGATCGCAGGTTCGAATCCTGTCGCCCCGACAAAGAAAAAACGCCTTGTCAGATGTTTTTTATTACACCTAACAAGGCATTTTTTTATCCCTAACCAGGCATCCATGTTCCCAATGAATTATTTTTTATTTTATTTTGTGCCTCGCTCCTTTTTCTGTCTGGTTATTTTATTATGTGCCCGCTTTGTGTTTTCGTGTTTTGAGAAACCACACCCACGACACTTTTTCTTTTTATTTCCTAATGTCCCACAATATATACAATCCCATCCTCCTTTGTTGCTCATAGCTTCTCTCTTGCTAAAAAATCCACTCGGGTTCTCCGTAATACCATCCTCGCGTTGACCTCAATAAATGCGGAAAGAAAAAGGCCATGGCTCCTTTAGGAATCCTCCAAAAGTGCCCGTGACCCTTACTGCGAAACTGTTTACGTCTGACCATAGACCAACGAAAAGTTCCTCTTCCATTCTGCACTCTGATAAAATTAGGCCTCTTGGGATTAGAAATAGGAATATAAAATCTTTTTTTTGGTCTTTCTGGATCCAACGAAAAAAAACCAGGTACCTGATCAAATCTTAATATCAACCCCATCTCTATCTCCTCTTTTTTGGGTTTATGAAAACTAAAAAGAACAAATCAAATGGCTTTACCGCCAAAAAATTTTCTTAGCATTTTGACTTTTCAAATAAGTGGTTGTCCGCAAGCCAACGCCACGGCGCTGACTAATTTAGGATTCCCAGTCTTTAGAGATTAGCTCAAAATCTTAAAAGAAAACATTGAACAGTAAAGCCATTATTATTATAACGTCAACCTAAAATATTTGTCAAGAAAATTAATACTATTATTTCTCTAGACCCAAAACTTTTACTAATTGTCTAATTAAGGAGAGAATGACCGGTGGGGCTAGTAAACTACACACCGCCTTACCTTTATCATCTTTTATCACCCAAGATTTTTCTATTATTTTTATTTGTTCATCTTTGGTATTAAACCTATAACTATATTCCGGGGTAATCTCATAATCATCAACATAATCTTTAGCCATAGTTGCCGGAAGGGCATTTCTTAAAAGGATTTTAGGAATACCGTGTAAAGAAAAAATTTTCTTTATTAATTGTTCGTCTAATTCTAATCTTTCTCTAATAGATTCTATGCCCATTTCATCACCTTCTTTGCCTATCATTCTGGCCGCTTGACACTGAGGATTATCGCAGATCAAATAAAATTCTTTTTTTTGTTTATCATAGCCAACTTTTTTGGTAGGAAATAATTTTAAGTTCCGGGGAGTATGACATTTGGGACAGACAACTCTATTTTTCATACGAGCATCAATAAACGACTCCGGAATGTCTATGGCAACAAAAATATCAGGATCGGTCCGGTAATTGATTAAGTCTCTAAAAAACAATGAATAAGAAACCTGGTCCAAGTCTCTGGGAAATCCGTCAATAAAAAGAGATTTTCTAGCTAGCTTATCTATTTCTCTTTTAATCAGAGCTAGAATAAACTCAGCTGGCAAAAGCGATTTAGCCTCTCTGTTTAATAAAGTATCTATGGCCTGGTTAATAGAAATATAGCCCCGATAATTCCTGGATAAATAATCCAATAATTCCTTCTTTTTATTCTTGTCTTTCATTTCCTGATGGACGTCTCTGACTATATCACCTACTGAAATATGACCGATTTTATCTTCGCCGAAAATCTCCATCATTAATTTGGTATAAGTTCCTTTACCGGAATTTTTTTTGCCTAGAAAGTAAGCGATAAAACTATTTCTTTTGAAATAGTTCTTTAATAAAGCGATTTCTTGACCGGCTTTTGCCTCAAAGTATTTTTTACGTTCACTTGGCTCAGCCAAGTCAAATCTCTTAGACAGGCCTCGCTTTTTGGTTTTAAAAAGCGGGAATTCCTTTTGATAATCTTTCATAAAAATAAATTAATTTTATAGTAAAAAAGCAGCGCTGACTGCTTTCTTTAATAAAACAGTTTATCACAAAAAAATATTTTTGCCAACTATTGTTCGGTTTTTATGGCAAAGCCGATCCCATCAGTGGAAATCTCAATGTCGCCGTTTTTATCTGTTCGGTAAAGGAGATAATTTTTGAGTCGCTCTAAGACCTCGGCATGAGGATGTTTGTAACGATTATTAAGACCAACAGAAATTACTGCTATTTGCGGATTAACTGCTTTGAGAAAATTATAGTTACTGGATGTTTTACTGCCATGGTGAGGTACTTTCAAAATATCTGAAGTTAAATTCCAATCTTGATTAAGCAGTCGCTGTTCAATTTTTTTTTCAATATCGCCGGTTAAAAAAAACTCTGTCTGCCCATAGATTAACCTGCCAACCACTGAAGCGTTGTTAGCGCTTTTTATTCCAGCCAACGGCTGTTCAGGCCAAAGAATTTCTAAAATAACCCCTTTGCTCAAAATTACTTTCTGGCCGGCCTGGACTATTGTCAAAGGAATATTCTTCTCGTTAATCAACTCTCGCCATCTGCGGTAAACAGCCGTATCCTTTTCAAAGCCGCTAGTCAAAATATGCTCAACTTGGTAGTAATTAAGTGCCTCAACCAAGCCAGTAATATGGTCAGCGTCAGGATGGGTTAAAATGAGTAAATCAATCGTTCGGTCGTAAAAAGGCATTGTTTGACTCAATTTTTCTAAAACAGTTTTATCCGGCCCGCCGTCAATCAAAACCTGTGTCTGATTGAGTGTTTCAATAAAAATAGCGTCACCTTGACCAACATCAAAGAAGGTCACTTCTAATATATTATCCGGGGCTTGGGAAAAAACAGCTAACCAAATCCAAACAGCCATTATCAAAAGAATGGCCAGGATAAAATAATTAGTTTTGCGTTTTTTGAAAATCATAATTTAATTCAGGGATTGTCTCTGATTGATGCGCCAAATAAAAAAAACCAAAATTAAATAATACCCTGATAAGATTACCAAAGAAGCGCTTCTAAACTCAACCACAGATAAGGGAAAAGCAACTAAATAATCAATTACCTTAACCAGATAAGTCAGTAATAACCAAACTGGCCAAGCAATAATTTTTGCCAAAGTCAGCCAAATGAGACCGGCAAAACTTAAAATCATTCCCGATATCATTATCACCGGCAATAAAGGAACAATCAGTAAATTAGCTAAAGGAGAAACCAAGGAAAGACGACCAAAATGAAAAATTAAAATCGGTAAAGTGCCCAATTGAGCGGCCAAAGTCATAGTTAAAATATCTTTTAAGCGCCAAGGATTAGGCCAGCTGATTGTTTTATCATCTAAAATCGGTTTGAGATAAATAATGCTCAAAACGGCCATAAAAGAAAGTTGAAAACCAACATCGGCTTTTAGGAGTGAGGGATTAATTGCCAGCATGGTCGTGGCGGCCAAAACAACGGCTCGGTCAGCACTTCTTAAGCGGCCAATCTTTTGAGCTAACAAAAGTAAGCCAGCCATTAAACCGGCCCGCACTGCTGAAGCCGGCGCCCCAATCATGATAATATAAAGGACTAAGAAAAAGAGAACGAAATAAAAGGCCTGACCGCGCCAAAGGCCTAATCCCAAAGCTAGCCAAAGCAGGATTTGACTCATAATAATCATATGCATGCCCGAGATAGCTGCAATGTGGCGAGTGCCGGTGATGTTCAATTTTTCTTTCAATTCATTAGAAAGTCCCCATTTATCGCCCAAAAATATCGCCTTAAGGACACTGCTCTGAGGAGGCAACAAAGTTTTTTCAATAACTCCCCTTAAATTGTCTTTAAAATTAAAAATTGTTTGAGCAAACCAATTAGCTTGATTTTGGTTTAGTAATTTAATGTAAGGGGAATAAATAACAAAATAAATTTTATCCTTGGCTAAATACTGGCGGTAATCAAAATCTTCAAACCGGGCCGGCTCCCCTATTTTCCCGCTGATTTCTAATTCATCGCCATAATGATATTCTGGGTACAGTTCAGTAGTAACTAAAATTTTACCAGGAATTTCTTCAGCCTTAAACTGAAATTTTATTTGGTTGATTCTTTGTTCTGGTTCGTCAATAATAACTCCCTTAAGAGTAATCTCTTGGTCATAATATTGACTGGTTACCTTAACTACGCCAGGAGCAGCTACTGCTTGATGCCGCCAAATCCCACCAACTAAAATCAATAAAATAAAACCCCAGATAACGATGTCATTCTGAGTGAAGCGAAGAATCCAGTGAGTACTCACTTGAGATTCTTCGCTTCGCTTCGCTCGGCTCAGAATGACAGTTATGGTCCCCAAAATTAAAATCCCCAGCCAAATCGGTCGGGGGATTCTAATTAAAGAATCAATTAAAATACCGCTAATAAAAGACAAACAGAGACAAAGAAGGATTTTGGATTTGGTCATATCCCGCGCAATTCTACTTTGTCAAAATAGGGTTGGGCGATTTTAACCATTTCCCTTAGCTCTTCATCGGAATAGGGTTTAATTTTTTGCCAGGATTTATCTAAGGTCTTTTCTGTTCTAAATTGCTGCAGAGCAAATTTTTTAGCGCCTTTAAGCCATTGACCAATTTTTTCTATTTCTTTCCTATCAATAATGCCCGGCGCTACGGTGGTGCGGAATTCATAGTCCACTCCGCTTTGTTGAATTAAATCAATATTTTTCTGAATATCTTTTAAATTAACTTTTACGCCAGCCGCTTTAGAATAATTTTCTTGAGATGACTTAATATCCATGGCCACAAAATCTAAAAGATTTTTTTGAAAAAGTTTTTTTAATTTGGCTGGCTGGCCGCCATTAGTATCTAATTTAACCAAAAATCCTTGCTTTTTTATTCTCCTGATAAAATCAAGAATATCTGGCTGAATTAGCGGTTCGCCGCCCGTTAGACAAACTCCATCTAAAAGCCCTTTTCGTAATTTCAGAAAATCAAAAAAGGCCTCTGTTTTTATTTGAGGCTGCTTTTTTATTTTCTCCGGGTCAACTAACTCTGGATTTTGGCAAAAAGGACAATGATAATTACAACCAAGTGTAAAAACTGTCGCGGCTACCTTGCCTGGATAATCAACTAGAGTTGATTTTTGTAAACCGCCGATTAACATTATTGCTTTTTAATTCTAAATACTTTTCTCTCTTTAAATTCCTCTTGTTTGCCAGTATGCCACTGCTGGACAGGCCTAATATAGCCGACCACCCGCGAATAAACTTCGCAGGGCTGCTTAACTAAACATTTAGGACAAGTAAAATGTTCGCCGGCGATATATCCGTGATGAGGGCAAATTGAGAAGGTTGGCGTCAGGGTAATATAGGGCAAACTAAATTTATTAAAAATTTTCTTAATTAAATTTTTTATAACCTGAACGTCAGAAATCTGTTCGCCTAAAAAAAGATGCAAGGTCGTTCCTCCGGTATATTTACACTGAATCTCATCCTGTAATTTTAAGGCCTCAAAAATATCATCAGTATAATTAACCGGAAGCTGTGAACTATTTGTATAAAAGGGCACTTTTTTTGTCCCGGCTGTAATAATATCAGGATATTTTTCTTTATCTTTTAGAGGCAAACGGTAGCTGGCTCCTTCAGCCGGCGAAGCTTCTAAATTATATAAATTATCGGTCTCTTCCTGATATTTAACTAATCGCTGGCGCATAAAATCCAAAACCTCAAGAGTGAATCTCCTGCCCCGTTGAGAGCCGATGTCCGCGCCGATAAAATTCAATAAGGCCTCATTCATGCCAATTAAACCAATAGTAGAAAAATGATTGCCAAAATACTGACTTCGCATTTTCTTTACTCCAGCCAGATAATATTTTGAATAAGGATAAAGTCCTCCTTCTATAAACTTTTCCAGAACTTTTCTTTTAATCTCCAAAGAATCCCTAGCTAAATCCATTGCCTTGACTAATTTATCAAAAAATTCTTTTCTGGTCTTGGACAAATAGCCAAGCCTGGGCAAGTTAATCGTCACCACGCCTATAGAACCAGTCAGGGGGTTGGCTCCGAATAATCCGCCGCCTCTTTTGTAAAGTTCCTTATTTGACAATCTAAGTCGACAGCACATACTCCGAACATCCTCCGGATTCATATCTGATTGAATAAAATTTGAAAAATAATTAACTCCGTATTTGGCCGTAGCCTGCCACATTGAATCCAAAACAGGATTATCCCAGTCAAAATCATTAGTAATTGAGACAGTTGGAATAGGAAAAGAAAAAGGCCGACCATTCCTGTCGCCTTCCATCAAACATTCGTAAAAAGCCCGATTAAACATATTCATTTCTTCTTGAAAATCACTGTAAGTTTCTTCTTGGGATTTACCCCCAATAATTATCGGCTGTTTGGCAAAACTCGGTGAAGGAGTAATATCCAAGGTAACATTCATAAAAGGCGTCTGAAAACCGACTCGAGTTGGCACAGCGCTATTGAATAAAAATTCCTGCATGGCTTGTTTAACTTGATTATAATTCAAGTTATCATACCGGATAAAAGGCGCTAAAAGAGTATCAAAGTTACTGACAGCCACTGCCCCAGCTACTTCGCCTTGTAGGGTATAAAAAAAGTTAACTAATTGACCTAAGGCTGTTTGCAAATGTTTAGCCGGCTTGGATTCAACCTTACCCCTAACACCGCAAAAACCTTTAAATAAAAGGTCATAGAGATCCCACCCCATGCAATAGCAACTTAAACTATCCAAATCATGAATATGAAAATCACCGCTTTCAACCGCTTCTCTGATTTCCTTGGGATAGATTTTATTTAACCAGTATTTTTTAGCTACTTTTGAAGTAACATAATTATTCAGTCCCTGCAAAGAATAAGCCATATTAGCGTTTTCTCTGACCTGCCAATCTGATTCTTGAATATAATGGTCAACCATATCAACTGCTTCGTCAATGGCCGTGGTCGCTTCCCTGATGCGGCGGCGCTGCTCGCGATAAAGAATATAGGATTTAGCTGTTTCGGTATAGCCATCAATAATTAAAACCTCTTCAACAATATCCTGAATCTGTTCTATTTGAGGGATATCCCCTTTTTTAAATCTTCTATTCAAAAGGTTGATTACCTGACCTGATAGTTTCTGGGCGATTTTTTTGCCGCCTTTTTTAGTAACGGTTAAGGCCTTAAAAATCGCTTCGGTTATTTTTGACTGGACAAAATCAACAATCCGGCCATCTCTTTTTTTAACTTGTCTGAATTTTATTTTTACTTGAGGCATAAAAAAATCTCCTAAAAACTTAAGAACACTCCTATTTTACTCCAACCAAAAAAGGAAGTCAAATTGACTAAAAAAAATCTATGCTTTTATAGCATAGATTTTTTTGACCAAGCCTTTTACTTCATTTTCCTTCTAATAAAAGCGGGGATATCCCATTCGCTTTCTGGTTCTTCTACTTCTTTAGGTCCAAAACTTATTTTCTTTCTGTTTTTTTCTTCAATTTGGCTTATGGGCGAAATATCTTGAATTCTTGGTTCGCCGGTTTTTTTCAACAGACTTTCATCAAAACCGGTGGCAATAACGGTGATTTTAATCTCACCTTTCTTTAATTTATCGTCAACCACTGCTCCAAAAATAACTTTGGCTTCGGGGTCAACCGACTCAACGATAACTTTGGCTGCCTCATTAATTTCAGACATGGCCAAATCAGAACCACCGCTAACATTAAAGAGAACGCCCTTAGCTCCGTCAATAGAAATTTCCAGTAAAGGTGAACTTATAGCCGCTTTAGCCGCTTCAATCGCCCGGTCTTCGCCAATCGCTCGACCAATTCCCATTAGGGCTGAACCGGTGTTTTCCATAATCGCTTTAACATCAGCAAAATCAACGTTAACTATTCCCGGAGTAACCACCAAATCAGAAATCCCTTGGACCGCTTGTCTCAAAACATCATCAACTACTGAAAAAGCATCAAGCAGAGAGGTCTTCTGGTCAATCACCGAAAGAAGCTTATCGTTGGGAATAGTAATCAAAGTATCAACTTTATCTTTTAACTGAAGTAAACCTTCTTCGGCAATGCGCATCCGCTGAAAACCCTCAAAAGAGAAAGGTTTAGTCACCACAGCTACAGTCAAAGCCCCTGAATCTTTAGCTGCTTCAGCAACAATTGGACTGGCTCCGGTGCCAGTACCGCCGCCCATACCGCAAGTAATAAAAACCATATCAGCTCCTTTAACTACCTGATGAATCTCGTCGCGATTTTCTTCAGCTGCCTGACGGCCCAATTCATGATTCATACCAGCCCCTAATCCTTTGGTTAAATTCTTACCAATATGAAGTTTTTCTGGAGCGGTCGTATGATGTAAATCCTGAGCATCAGTATTAATAGCTACAAAATCTATTCCATGAATTTTACAGGCCATCATTCTGGAAATAGCATGAGAACCACTCCCTCCAACACCGATCACTCTAATTTTGGCAAATGTTTCGACAGCTGGTTTTATTTGAGCCATATTATTAATCAAGTCATTAAACAACAATGAGGAGATAATTGACCCTCCTCATCGTTCTCAAAATGACCTTAAAATACTTTTTTAAAAACTAACATAAGTAAAAAAATAATGCAAGCCCTAAGGCAAAAATCCTCGCAACCAACCCTTAATTTTGTTAACTGTTGGACTGATAGAAAATCGACTAAAGGGAATAACCGTGAGGCGACCGGACTTAACTCGTTCATCAATACTCCAAAGAACCAAACCAATGACGGTGGCAAAAGCCGGGTCATCAACTTCCTCGATAATCCCCTCTAATTCCAAGGGAAAACCTACTTGAGCCGGCAATTTTAATTCTTCTTTAGCTAAATCAACTAAACTGGGTATTTTTGCTCCGCCGCCCAAAAGAACCACCCCAGCCGGTAATAGACCCTGACGGTCAATCTTCTTTAGTTCTTTATTAACCAAGTCAAAAACCTCGCTTAGCCGAGCCTCAATTATTTCAGCTACCTGGACTCGGGGAATAACTCCTTTTTCCTCTCCGGCCAACTTAGATAAGTTAATATTATCTTTTTTATTAATTTCAGAAACTAAAGCTGAGCCATATTCCAACTTAACCTTTTCGGCTAAATCAATATTGCTTCTCAAACCAATAGCAATATCACTGGTAATATGAGAAGAACCTATTGGTAAAACACAACTATGAATAATATCGCCTTCTTCAAAAACTGTCAAGCTGGCTGTGCCGCCGCCCAAATCTAAAGCCAAAACACCTAATTCTTTCTGACGTTTGGTCAAAGCAGCTCGACTAGCTGCCAAAGGAGCTAAAACTAACCCTTCTATTTCTAAACCGACTTCAGAAATACATTTGGTTAGGTTTTTAATAAAAGGGGTGGCTCCTTCAATAATCAAAGCATCTACCTCTAATCTAACTCCGTTCATCCCAGCCGGGTCTTTGATGCCTCTTTGGTCATCAACCGAGAAACTGCGCGGAATAATATGAAGAATTTCTCTGTTTGGCAAAATAGAAATAGCTGAAGCAGCGTTGATGGCTCGCTCAACATCTTCTCTAGAAATCTCGCCGTCAGCCCGCGAAACAGCCACTACCCCTTTACTTGTTCTGGAAGTAACATGATTGCCGCTTAAACTAACATAAGCTCGTTCAATAGACAGGCCGCTACTTCGCTCAGCTTCCTGAACTGATTGACTAATATTTTTAACCGCCGTTTCAATATCAACGACGACGCCCCGACGCAAACCAAAAGAAGGAACTTGACCCATCCCAATAATCTGAGGTTTTGTCTGGTCAGCCCTCATTTTAGCAACAACTGTTCGGATGAAGCAGCTACCGACATCTAAACCAACGATGATAGTTTCTTTAGCCATAATTCACTTTTTTTAATATTTTTTCCTCCATTCTCTTCATTCTTTCTGCCTCTTTGGCGCCTTTCTCGTCCTCATAGTCCAATAAATGAAGTATACCATGAATTAATAAAACAGTCAGTTCCCTTTCCAAAGAATGACCTAAGCGCTTGGCCTGCTTTTTGGCTCGAGAATAACAAATAATTACTTCGCCCAGCCGGTTAACTTTGTCCGGCGGTTCAACAAATTCAACATCTCGACCTTTTTTCAAACGAGGGAAGGCCTTGGCTAAATAAGGAATAACCGATTTATTGGCAAAGGCCAACACATCAGTCACTCGATTGCTTCCCCGATACATCTTATTTAATTTTCTCATCCGACCATCACCGACAATAGCTAAACTAATCTCTGTTTTATCTTTTATGCCAACTACTTTTAAAACAGTTTCCGCTACCCGCTGAAATAATTTCTCGCCTATTTCATTCTGGGTAAAATTATGAATTTCCAACATTAGTCAATGAATTTAAAAGTGGAGAGGATTTGATTGAAAAATATTTCTTCGGGATAGGGTGATTTTGTTACCTACTTAAACTGAATTGATTTAACGATTAATTCAAACTCTGGTAAATACTGGCTATAAATATCTTCTTCTGTCATTTCGGCACCGAAAGGACTAAATCCTCGACTAATTTCTCTAAACCAAAATTTTATTAACACACCTTTATTATTTGAAATTGTATACTTATGATCAGTGTACGAAGGAACTACTTGTTTAACATAATATGCTGGATAATTATTAATCATTAACTCTCGCTCTATATCATACCCATGACCGAACCAAAAACGGGAAAACTCACTAGGAGTACTAGTTGAATGTACCATACTAACAGTTGATATGCCGACGTATTCGTTACCATATTTACCTTTAACGTATGCGAGAGCTTCATTAGGGGCAATGAAAACAACCTTATCATAAACCTTTCCTCTTCCTCCTTCATATTCTTTTGTCCAATCTAAAGGATATTTAAACTCAAACCCATACTCCTCATTGCGATAAACTTTCCAGTCAGCTGTTTCATCAGTAGGTTCTCCAGCAGCTTCTTCCTCGCCAGCCGTTGGTAATTCAGCCGGTTCTGGTTGGGGAGCGAAATAATAAAAAGCGCCATAGCTGATTAAACCGACTATCATAACCGATAAAACGACGATCGAAACAGAAGCCCAAGTAGGTAAACCGGATTTCTTAGGCATCTCTGGCCGAACATTCGGCTGGGGCTGTTGTGGTTCTTGAGGAATATTTGGTTGGATAGGTTGGTTTGGTTGGTTCATATCACAATTTAATCTTTTTTACTTCCTCTTGGAAGAAATTGTTAATCTCTTCTTTACTAATTGGTTTTTTCAAAAATTGAATATCCATCTCTTTAACATCCTCTAAATAAACTAATTGCTCTAAAAATAATCTGACATTAAATTCTTCCTTATATTTCTTCTCGGCTATTTTTTTGATTTGCTCGAAAGTGGAATGTTTTTCTTTTAAAATAAAATATAAATCTACATAATCCTTTAGTGTACCTCGTTGATTTAAGGTATAAGCTTTGGTAGCTGCTATTTCTGGAATTTGAAGAATTTTTACTCCTTCAAATTCAACTAGTTTTAATATCAAAGGAAATTTATATTTTACAAAATCTATTTTTATATTATTTATCATCACGCTTAGTTGTTCTGAATGATTTATTAAAGTCCTTATTTTAGATCCCTTAAAAATTCTTTTTACTTTAGGCAATAATGTCAATGAGATGTCCTTTTTTGAAAACAAATCAAAATCAATTGAAATACGATGGCCAATTTGTAAGGCCAAAGCTGTTCCTCCAACCAAATAGAATTCCGGAAACTTCTCCAGTTTTTCAAATATTTCTTTCTGCTCTGATTTTAGCGCCTCGAGATACATATTTCATTTCCTTAATACTTAAAAGCAAAGAAATTAATTGAAGAGCTCTTTTTCTAAATTCGCTCGCTGGAATGTTCGTTAGAAGTTTTTTTACTCTATCTTTGCCGTAATATTTAATTATCCATTGCCAGTGCTCCCAGTTTCCATAGTTTATAGTATTGACAATAATCCTTTCTCTGTCTTTCTGAAAGTCAATTTTCGAAAAATTATATGACCAAAAAAGCGGCTTAAAAAACCTTGGTAATTTATTATTTGTTTTTTCTTTTTGAAAATTTTGGCTCATTTGCCTTTTAACTCCTCCTGAACGATTTTATTAACTAGACCTCCTTCAGCTTTGCCCTTTAATTCAGACATGACCGCGCCCATAACTTTACCCGTATCTTGGGGTGTGCTGGCGCCTATTTCATTTATCTTTTCTTTGACTATTTTTCTAACTTCTTCTTCAGGCATTTGTTCGGGTAGATAAGTCGTTAAAATTTCTAGTTCTTTTTTCTCCTGGTCAGCCAAATCTTGACGATTGCCTTTCTTATATTGTTCAATAGAATCCTTTCGTTTTTTCGCCTCACTAGAAATAGCTTCCATTGTTTCCTCGTCAGTTAACTTACTCAATTCATCTAATTTTTCTATTTCTTCGGTTTTGCTCAATTTAGCTCTTTTTTCCTTTTCTTTATTAAAAACAGCCGCCATTAACATTCGTAAAACAGAAACCTTTAATTGGCCTTTTTCCTGCATGGCTTTTTTAATATCGGTTTGAATTTTTTCCTTAAGAGACATGCTTGAAATTTCTAATATCTGAATCCTGCCAAGGACTGTCCTCATATTTGTTTTTTAAAAAACAAATATGAGGACAGTCCTTGGATTGACAGAAATTAGGATTTAGGAATTTATGTCATCTTCTCCTTTTCCATCTTGGTTCTTCTTCCAAAAGGCCCATTTTTCTTAATTTCTCTTTCTCGTGGCCAATCTTGACTCGCCTTAAAGCGCTATCTCTTCTTTCTCTTTTGGTTCTTTCTCTTTCGCGAAATCTGGCCTTACGCGCCCGAATTAAAATACCGCTTTGCTGAATTCTTCGAGTAAAGCGTCTTAATAAGCTGCGAGGATTTTCTCGCTCTCTTTTTTTAACCTCAATAACCACATAAGTCACCTCCTTTTTCAAGATTCAATTTTTATTTCCTTTTCTTTATTGACTAATTTAATTAATTTCTCAATTAAAGTTTTAGGATCGGCATCATAAACAATTTTGCCGGGACCACGATGAGCATCAGCGATAATTTCCTTAATCATATCAGCTGTCCCTCCGCTGCCAGTCAAAATACCAATTGGCTTTTTGTCTTCAAAAGCAATAGTAAATTCATTTAAAGTCCCTATGCGACCGCAAACAATAACTACGGCGTCTGAAGAACGGGTCAAAAGCAAATTGCGTCCCGCATACTCAAAACCAGTGTAAATAATTAGGTCATGAAAATCAGTCGGCAGACGATATTTTCTAAGATGTGATTTTTCCGAAGCAGCTGGCGAAAGACCAATAACCATTCCTTTTTCTTCCTTAGCGCCAATAGCTGCCCAGTAAGGAATACCAGTGGTTGCTCCAGTAACTAAAACACCGTTGTGTTTGATAATTTGACGACCTAATTCTTTGGCCAATTCCAAGGTTTTTTTGGCGCAATGGCCAGTGGCCGCCGCCCCGGAAACACAAATTTTGTACTTAAGGTAAGACTTCTTTTCTAGCATAATGTAAAAATTAAACCTTATTTTAGGGAGCAGGTAGGGCTGTGGTAGATATTTCCAGCTTACTATTTTTATTGATTTTTGTCAAAGCGAAACCACTTGACCTATTTTCGGTGCCTCGGCTGGTAGGCCTAAGTGGTCTTTAATTTTTTGGACTAAAGCCAAAGCTGGTTTTTCTTCGCCTTGAACAACAAAAACTTTTTTAAGGGTATCTTTCATTGGCCTAATCCAATTACAAAGCATGGCCTGGTCAGCGTGAGCTGAATAGCCACCAATCGCTCTGACCTTTATTTCATTGGGAACCTCCCGGCCAGCTATTTTGACCGTTTTAAGACCATCTAAAATTTTTCGGCCAAGGGTGCCCGGAACCTGATAGCAAATAATTAAAAAGGTGTTTTTAGAATCAGCTAAATATATTTTTTCGTGATGTAAAATCCGACCGCCAGTGGACATACCAGAACCGGCAATAATAATCTTGGGCGGATTGACTTGCTCAATTTTTTTAGATTCTTGTCTGGTCAGGGTCATTTTTAAGCCAGGGAACTTAAAAAGGTCATCGCCTGATTTAATCAAATAACCCGCCTCCTGATTAAAATATTCCGGATAACCCTGATAAATTTCTGTTAATTTAATGGCTAAGGGACTATCAAGGAAAATAGGGATTCGGGGGATGCGATGGTTCTCGACTAATTCATTCAGTTCATAGAGAATTTCCTGGGTTCTTTCCAAGGCAAAACTAGGAATAAGCAGAACGCCTCCTCGAGCAACTGTATCTTCAATAACATCCTCTAATAAATCTTTGCGCTGGTCTTTGGATTCGTGAATCCGGTCGCCATAAGTTGATTCAATGACCAGATAATCAGCTTCTTGAATAAATTCGGTTGGCCGCAAAAGAGGCACTGGCGGATTGCCTAAGTCCCCGGAAAAAACTATTTTTTGGTCTTCGGCCCAAACTTCAATAATAGCCGAACCTAAAATATGACCGGCTTCTCGAAAACAAAAAGAAATCTCTTCGTTTAATTTAATCTTTTCCTGATAATCTACGGGTTGGAAAAGTTCTAAAGTTTTTTCTACGTCAGCCCGATCATAAATAAATTCTTTACCGGCTGTCTTAGCTATTTCTCGATTAATTCTTTCAGCGTCAAAAAGCATTACCCGGACAAAATCCTTGGTCGGCCGAGTAGCAAAAATTTTACCCTTAAATCCCTCTTTAACCAAACGAGGCAAACGACCAATATGGTCAATATGGGAATGGGTAATTAAAACTGCCTCAATTTCTTTTGGTTGATAAGCAAATTTTTGGCGGTTCATTTCTCTGGCCGCTCCACCGCCCTGAAATAAGCCGCAATCAATTAAAATTTTGCTCTGCTTGGTCTCTAACAGATAATTAGCGCCAGTTACCCATCTGGCTCCCCCATGAAAATGTAATTTCATTAATCTTATCCTATCAAAATCCCTTCAAAAAGAAAAGCCACTCCGCAGTACTGCGGGATGGCTTTTTATACTCTTAGATATTTCGCTTATATATACCTATCAGCCACATGGGAAGCGGCATACGAAGCTGGCTTGATTTTGGCTTTAAAGCCATTGCCTCGAACCATACCCACCACCTCTTTAATCATTTCCCGGGTCGGTCCATTTTGACCCACGTCAATGTGAATCTGGAAGTCATAATTGAATTCCTGATTGACTTTCATCGAAGATTTCATTTGGGCAAGTAAATCTTGAGCTGTTTCCAAAGACAAAGTCACCTCGTTGTAAATACGGTCGCGAAGAGTGTGATAGATCTTATGACCATTAGTTTTTTTCCAAAAATAGCGGCCGCCATGACCAACTCGATAAACAATAACCGCTGTAACAAAATCAGCTCGCTTGTCACCATTAGAATCTGTGCCAACAACCAACTGATATTTATCCTGTGAATCCTGGCTGACAAAATCAGAAATTTCTCTAACTACTTTAGTCAGCTGTAACCGGCCTTTGGTCGGGCTATGGAAAATACTATTATCTTTCATCTTGTTTCTAATGTACTACTTAATTTTCTTTTTGGCAATACCCTTTACCTTAGCCGTCTCTGATGAAAATACTGAAGCAGATTCCTCTTTTTTTATCTCTAATTTTTTATAAATCTCCTCAATCCCTTTTTTCCGTTTCTTTGAATCCAAAACCTGCCAGCAGAGGCGGGCTTTTTCTTGACGAATATACTTGCGAATACTTTTAGGCAATCTTTTTCTTCTAGTCATAGTTAATTTCTCAACCAATAATTCAGCCATTTTAGTAATATATTCTTTTTTACTAATTAAGACAAGTTTTGACAGAGATATCGAAAAATGTTAAATTGGAAAATACTTAAGTTCTTTACCTTTAATTAAATAATGGAGGTAGGAATGAAAAAAACTAATCGAAAAAAAAACGAAACAGGATGGCTTAAAGAATTGCTGAAAAAATACATCGAGTTAGCTCTGGAGATGGAAGGAACTGAAAAAATAATCTACCGAATAATAAAAAAACATCTCCAAATTTACCCCGAAGAATCAAGTCAAACATCCTGGTTATTTATTGAAGGAATAATCATTACAGAAAAAGAAAAAGCAGCGATTAAATCAATCCTGAAAAAAAGAGATTATAAATTCCAAAAAGCCGCCTGATCATAAAAATCCCTTAATGAAAAGTCATTGAGGGATTTTTTAAACATTAACATCCGTTATCAATATCACATTAACAACAAGCGTCACAAATAATAAATTATCTGGTAAACAACACCTATGGCTAAAAGTAGAATTAAGCCGTAACTAACCAAGGCGGGCAGCTTCAGAGAATATTCCGGCTGGCGCTGACCTGTTTTTTTAGCTTTTTGATAAATTAGAATCAAAAGAACCATCTGTAAACCACCTAAAGTAGCCCCCAGAAAACCAATGACCATGATAAAGTCGCGCAGATGACACAAATAAGCAATTAAGGGAACGGAGCAAGTTAAGACCCAAGCCAAATATTTATTGATCTTGTAATCATACCAAAAAGTCTTTTTTAAGGATAAACCAACAACTAAAAAAGAAGTGGCTACAGCTAAAAGGCCAAAAATAGCCCCGAAAATAATTGTATGATTTTCTAAGGCCTCAACCAACCCCTGAATAGCTTCGGGTGAAGTTTGCTGACCAGTTACCCCAACAACAGTTAAAATAAAAAGAAAATAGAGAAATATCGGCAAAAGAGTCCCCCAAATAATCGCCTTTTTAAAAAGGTGATATTTAGTTCCTAAACCTGTTGAAGGATTAAAAATCTCTTTCATTTCTGGAATAGCTGCGCCGCCAGTTACGGCCCAAAAAATAACTCCATAAGGCAGGAAAAAATATTGCCAGTCCCAGGTGGATAAATTATCTAATTTAATCATGGGCCAGCCCTTAATAAATATTAAAATGACGACAGCAATTAAAAATAAAGTCATCAAAACTTCCATCTTAGTGACTACTTGCAGGCCAAAAAAGATGGCTAAAGAACAAATGATAAAAAAAATCAAACTCCAAATGAAATCGGTTCCGCCAAAAATTGTCTGGAGAAATTTACCGCCAACAATAATATAAGCCAGTAAAGCGCCGTAAAAAATAAAGACGGAAGTAAAAGTAATTAATCTCTTACCCCATCGACCTAAATAAATTTCGGCATAACCAACATAACGATGTTTGCCTGGTGTCCGTAAAATAATTTCTCCACAAAGTAAATGAAGCAATAAGGCAACACCGCCTAAAACAAATAAAAAAAGCAGGCCGAGAAAAAAACCGCCCTTAGCCACCACATAAGGAACACCAAAAATACCTACGCCGACAATGGTGCCAATTAAAGTGGCGATGGCATAATAAAAATTTTTATTCATGAGCAGAATTTTAGGCCTGCAACTCCTAAAATTTCTAACTAGGCAAATAGCCCTGGGCCGCTAACCAACGGGTGAAATAAAGGGCAATTATTCCCCAAATAACAGCGATAGCTAAAACAATTTTAGCTTCTTTTTTTAATTCTGGTTCGGTCCAAAAAGCCAGACCAATAATTAATCCGGAAAAAATCGGATTAAGCAAGGCAATAATAATTCCCAGCCAAAGCCATTTTTTTCTGGAAACCAGCTTAACTTCTTTCTTCTCCGAAGAATCAGCTAAAGGAGATAAATGAGCTTGTTCGTTCATAAATTAATTTCACCTCCTCCCATTAAATGCAAGTGAAGATGGTTAATTAACTGGCCGCCACCTCGACCAACATTAAAAGTTAAGCGATAGCCCTTCTTGACCATACCCCGTTTTTTGGCTAACTCTTTAGCTAAAAAAATCATCTGACTGACTAAATCTTTATCTTTTTTAACTAACTCATTGATTGACTTAATGTGCTTTTTGGGAACAATCAAAAGATGAACCAACGCTTTAGGATTAATATCTTTAAAAACAATTAGTTCTTCGTTTTCATAAACAACATCGGCTTTTTGTTGATGACGAGCAATTTGGCAAAAAAGACAATCCATAAATTTAATTAACAATTATTATTTACTTCTTAATCTTTTCTTTATTTCCTTGATTACTTTGACCAAAGGAACTGTCTCTTGAATCCCGGAAACCATATTTCTAATGATAATTGTCTCATCTAAGACCTCTTTTTGTCCTAAAATTAAAGAAAAGCGCACTTTGAGTTTATCGGCTGTTTTAAGTTGAGCCTTGATGGTATCCCGACTAAAAGAACTAGCTACTTCTAAACCAGACTTTCTTAATTCCTCAAATAACCTGAGGGATTTTTTCTTAGCCAAATCACCTAACTGAACCAAGAAAATCACTGGATGCGCTCTGGGACTAATTTTAATATCTCTTACCTTCATCAAATCAACTATTCTATCTAAGCCTATAGCCAAACCGACTGCCGGGGTGTTTTTACCGCCTAAAAGTTTAATTAAGTTATCATAACGTCCGCCACCGGCTAAAGAAATTTGCCGGCCTTCCTCGCCTTCTGGCCAGATTTCGAAAACCGTTTTAGTGTAATAATCTAAACCGCGGACTAAATAAGGATTCAGAATATAGGGCAAGGCTAACTCATCTAAGAATTCCAAAACATTTTTGAAATGATTATGACAATCATCACATAACTGATCAATAATTTGCGGCGCTTCTTGAGCCAGCCGCTGACATTTACTTTCTTGACAATCCAATAATCTTAGCGGATTATGTTGGAGTCGTTTTTGACAATTAAGACAAAGTTGCTTTTTCCTACTTTTATAAAAACTGACTAATTTTTTCCGATAAATCGGCCGACAATTAGAGCAGCCGATACTATTGATTTGAACGGTTAAATTTTTAAGAGATAATTCTTTACTAATAGAGAAAAATAGCTGGATTAACTGGGCATCAAGGACTGGATCTTGCTGACCAATAATTTCGAAGTTAGCCTGCTCGGACTGCCGATAACGGCCCTTTTGGGGTCTTTCGTAACGAAAAATAGGACCGATAGTGTAAAGCTTGACCGGCTGGGGCCAACTTGATAAACCGTTTTCTAAATAAGCCCTCATCACGGCTGGGGTAAATTCAGGACGCAAACTTAACCAATCACCTCCTTTAGTTTTTAAGCTGTACATCTCCTTCTCAATAATATCAGTATAAAGACCGGTTCCCTTAACGAACAAATCTGCCGCCTCTAGAATAGGCGTATCTAAACGTTCAAAGCCATAAGCTCGGGCTAAGTTTTTAATTACCTGTTTAACTTTTTCCCAATAGAGCTGTTCTTCAGGCAAAATATCCCGCATTCCTCTAATAGCTTGAAAAGTTTTTTTAGTTCTGGGGTTTGATTTTGGACTTAGCGGCATTTTAATATATCTTAACCAGATTAAAAGGCCAGGCGCGCAGCCAAACTCTGCCAATGATATTTTTTTCAGCCAGCTCTCCCCATTGGCGAGAATCAGAGCTGGCTTGACGGTTATCGCCTAAAACAAAATATTCGTCTTGGGCTAATTCAATCTTAGTTTCTCCCCAAGTGATTGTGCCGACGGCCAGATAGGAAGATTCATCTAAAACCATCCCTTGAGGATAATTTTGATTATAGATAATCACCCGACCGTCTTTAATCTCAACTGTCTCCCCGGGTAAGCCAACTATTCTTTTAATATAATACTGAGAAGTATCTAAGGGGTATTTAAAAACAACTACTTCCTCCCGCTCTGGCCCTTCAAAACGATAACTAATCTCATCAACAACCAAATATTGACCATTATCAAAATTCGGCATCATGGAAGCGCCTCGGACAAAAAATGGCTGAACTAAGTAATAGCGAACTGGAATAATAATGGCTAAGGAAATAATCACTATTTTGATTGTCTCCCAAATGAAAATAAATATCTTCCTCATGTTGGTTTGATTCTAACTTATTTTTCAAAAAAAATCAAATCAAGCAGAACAATAGCCTTACGGTGCCCGGTTAAACCCCTTTTAAAGTTTTTGTAGTACCGGGTCAAATCTGATATACTAATAGAGGTGCTTAAATTTTTAAAAACTATTGGCTTGGCGCTGTCAATTCTAATTGGTCTATTTTTTCTTATCCAATTAATCCCTGCTTCATCAATAGAAATTTCTTCAGAAATTGAAGAACCAGAAATGAGAAAAGAGATAACTATTTTCAAAACGCTTGCTTCTCTGGTTTTGAATGAAAAAAACAAATCAACTGAAAAAAATATTCTTGTTCTGGGTCGGCCAGGCAAGGGTTATTCCGGAGAAAACCTAACTGATACAATTATTTTGGTTCATTTAGAACCGACTAAAGAATCCGCCAAAAGCGGACCCGCCTCTGGCGAGAAAGCAACTTTAATCTCTTTACCAAGAGATTTATTAGTTAAAATTCCTTATCAGGGAGGATTAACTAAAATCAATTCCCTTTATAACTTAATTGGCCTTGAGGGGCTAAAAGAAAAAATAGAAGAAATTACTGATTTATCTATTGATCATTATGTTCTAATTGATTTAGCGGTGGTTAAAGAAATAATTGAATTAGTTGATGGAGTTAATGTTTATGTTCCTCAAGATATTGATGACCCTTATTTCCCTGGTCCTAATTATACTTATCAGGCCTTTGTTCTAAAAGCTGGCTGGCGTTATTTAGATGGTCAAACAGCTCTTAAATACATCCGCACCCGTTATACCTCGCCCAATGGTGATTTTGACCGAATGGCCCGACAGCAACAAATTATCCGGCTGCTTAAACAAAAAGTTCTGACTCTTAACCCTTTATGGAATTTCTCGACTTACTTAAAAATTTTTAACACTCTTAAAAGCCATATTCAAACCGACCTTGGTTTAATAGAGATGAAGTCACTTTATCAAACAGCTCAAGAACTTGATACAAACCGAATAACCCACTTAGTTATTGATAAAAAACGAACTGATTTATTAATTGGTGGTCAAGTTATGCTAGGCCAACAATTGGCTTCGGTTATCTATCCTAAGGCGGGCCAGGAAGACTATTCGGAAATCAGAGAGTATATTCAAGAAACAATAAGTAATGAGTGATAAAGATGTGCCTAACCTATTCCTCAAACGAGTTCTGAAGCTTGAAAATTAAAGCCATTGGCTGCGGCAAAAACTTAACGCTGTTTCGTTTGCCTTTTTGCCCTCCGGGCAAAAAGTTTTCCGACAGCTATTTTTGCCTTGCCAATGACTTAATTTTCTAAGCTTCTCCACTATGTTTTCAAAATAGGTTAGGCACATCTTTAAGCTATTTATCAATTTATGAAATTAATTGTTGG
>CAZPQT010000005.1:27707-29124 GCA_964589195.1 uncultured Candidatus Saccharibacteria bacterium | reverse complement strand
AATGAAACGTATTTTAATTGCTGAAACAATTGAAAAAGTAGGGGAGCCAGTTAAATTATCTGGCTGGGTTCATCAACGGAGAGACCACGGCCAAATTATTTTTATTGATTTAAGAGATAAAAGCGGTTTGATTCAACTGGTCTTTACTCCTCAAGACAAAGCTCTTTATCAGACAGCTGATTCTTTGCGGCCAGAGTGGGTTATTAGTATTGAAGGAAAAGTTAACCAGCGGCCTAAAAATATGGCTAATCCCAATATGCCGACTGGAGAAATTGAAGTATCTGTTGAGAGATTGGAAATATTAAATCAAGCTAAAATAACGCCTTTTGAAATTAGCCAGGATAAGGAAATTAATGAGGAACTACGCTTGAAATATCGTTATTTAGACCTACGTCGGCAAAAAATGAAAAATAATTTAGTTCTTCGGCATAAGGTAATTAAACTGATTCGGGATTTTATGGATAAGCAGGGATTTATTGAAGTAGAAACACCTATCTTAACTAAGTCCACTCCGGAAGGAGCCAGAGATTTCTTGGTTCCCAGTCGTCTTCATCCAGGAAAATTTTATGCCTTACCTCAAGCGCCCCAACAATTAAAGCAATTGTTGATGGTGGCTGGTTTAGAAAGATATTTTCAGATTGCCCGCTGTTTTCGCGATGAGGATTTACGCGGCGACCGCCAGCCAGAATTCACTCAATTAGATGTGGAAATGTCCTTTGTTAAGCAAAAGGATATTTTAAGCCTGATTGAAAAACTGATGATTAAAATTATTAAAGAATTGGTTATCTTTGATAAAAATTTATCCAAAAAACTTACCTTTAACCCATTTTTAAAATTAGATTATCAGGAAGTAATTAAAAAATATGGCACGGATAAACCAGATTTAAGAAAAGACCCTAAAGATCCTGATGAATTAGCTTTTGTTTGGATTTTAAATTGGCCGCTTTTTGAATGGAATAGCCAGGAAAAAAGATATGACTCTTGTCATCATATTTTCACCGCTCCCCAAAAAAAGGATTTGCCTTTACTGGATAAAGACCCTCTCAAAGTCCGTTCTTGGCAGCATGATTTAGTTCTTAATGGACACGAAATAGGTGGCGGCAGTATCAGGATACATCAAAGAGAAGTTCAGAAAAAAATATTTAAACTGGTTGGTTTAAGTAAAGAGGAAATAGAAGAGAAATTTGGTCATTTGTTAAAGTCCTTTGAATATGGGGCGCCGCCTCATGGAGGAATTGCTTCGGGCCTAGACCGTCTTTTAATGATTCTCCTTAATGAAGAAAGTATCAGAGAAATAATAGCTTTTCCAAAAACAGGCGACGGTCGCGACTTAATGATGGAAGCACCTAGTTCAGTTAGTCCAGAACAATTAAAAGAATTGAATATAAAGATTTCTGCCTAAATCGCTTCAGAGGTA
>CAZPQT010000005.1:21744-27607 GCA_964589195.1 uncultured Candidatus Saccharibacteria bacterium | reverse complement strand
TAGAGGAGTTAATTATTAAAATAAATGTTGATTAAGTTTTTGACTACTATTTCTATTTTGTTCAATCCCTTTACTTTTCTATTTGGTCAGTTTGATATTGACTCCGAACAAAAAGCCAGTCCTTTGCCCGCTGAACTTCCGATCTCAACTTCCTTAACAGCTGATTTCAATTTCAATCCCAGTTTAGCTAATGCCATTTCCAGTATTATCATCTCAACAGCCAGAGAGACCAATCCTAATTTCCTGCCTATTCGCAATTGGGATATTAGCCAGCCAGAGATTGAGGCAAAGGCAGCTTTAATCTTCGCGCCGGAAAAAAACAATATTCTTTATCAAAAGAATATTGAACAGGTTTTACCCATTGCCAGTTTAACTAAATTAATGACCGGATTGATTGTTTTAGAAAATACAAATTTAGACCAGATAGTTACTGTTACTAAAGAGGCGATTGAGGCCTATGGTGATATGGGTGGATTAGTTGTTAACGAAAAAATTTCTGTTAAAAATTTGCTTTACGCCTTGTTAATGGAATCAAGTAATGACGCAGCTGTGGCCCTAGCTGATGCTTTCAAGGACTGTCCCTTAGATACAGTCCTTGAATCTGAGGGACAGTCCCTAGTTTCTCTGATGAATAAAAAAGCGGAAGAACTCGGTTTAACAAGTACTCATTTTATTGAACCAACCGGCTATAACCCAGCTAATCTCTCCACGGCTCTTGATTTAGCTAAATTAGTCAAGTATAGTTTAAATCAGCCGGTTATCTGGCAAATTCTTAAGACATTCAGTATTGATTTGCCATCAGCTGATGGAACAATTAATCATCATTTTACAAATACTAATCAATTATTGAACAGCCGACCGATAATAATCGGCGGCAAAACCGGCTATACTGACGAAGCCCAGGGTTGTATGATTTTAGTCATTGAACAGGATTTAGATAAGGTCAGAAACTATATTGGACAACCCTCATCAGAATATCTGATTATTATTGTTTTAGGAACCCAAGAAAGATTTTCAGAAACAGAAAAATTAATTAATTGGGTTAAGGGAGCCTATATCTGGTAAGATAAAATACAATAATTACTAAATTATGCCTGATATTTTTCATCTCTCTCGTATTTTAGGATTAGCGGCGATTGCTTTTGTTTTTGCTTTAGCCTGGACACCGGCCTTAATTCATTTTCTTGATAAATACCGTTTAGGTAAACAAATTAGATTTGAGGGAGTGCCTATTTTTGCTAAACTTCACAAGAAAAAAGAAGGAACCCCGACTATGGGCGGGATTTTAGTTTGGGGGACTATTTTGACCTTGACTCTACTTTTTTGGTGGTTGGGACAAATTGGTCAGGGGACTATTTTGGAAAAAATAAATTTTCTCACTCGTAGAGAAACGCTTTTACCTCTGGGCGCTTTGGTTGCTTCGGCTTTGGTTGGCTTGGGCGATGACTTATTGGGGATTTTCAGAAAAGGTTCTAATGGCGGCGGTTTGAAAATGCGACATCGTCTCTTGATTTATACGGTCATTGCTGCTTTTGGCGCTTGGTGGTTTTTTTGGAAATTGGAATGGGACTTAGTCCACATTCCTTTTCTCGGCGATTTTAATATTGGCTGGTGGTATATCCTGCTCTTTATTTTTATCTTAGTCGCTACCGCCTTTTCGGTTAACGAAGCTGATGGTTTAGATGGATTGGTTGGCGGCATCCTCTTAATCTCTTTTGCTTCTTATGCGGTTATTGCTTTTTCTCAGGGGAAAATGGATTTGGCTGTTTTTTGCGGAGTGATTATCGGCGCTTTATTGGCTTTTCTTTGGTTTAATATTCATCCGGCTCGTTTTTTTATGGGCGATACCGGAGCAATGTCTCTGGGCATCACTTTAGGAATTATTGCTATGTTAACCAATGCTTTTCTTTTATTGCCTTTTATCGGCTTTATTTTAGTTGTTGAATCAGGTTCAGTAATTATTCAGCTTCTTTCAAAAAAAATACGCCGGAAAAAGATTTTCTTATCTACTCCTATCCATCATCATTTTGAAGCGATTGGCTGGCCCGAAACAAAAATAACTATGCGCTTTTGGATAATCGGCGGGGTTATGGCCGTCATCGGTTTAATAATAGTGTTCATTGAAAAAATTATCTAATTACTTTTCAGGTTATGAAAATCAGTGATTTTAAAAACAAAAAAATAACCGTTATCGGCTTAGGACTACATGGCGGAGGAGTCGGTGTAGCTAAATTTTTTAGTCAGCTGGGAGCTAAAGTTCTGGTCACCGACCTAAGAAACAAAGAGGATTTGAAAGAATCCCTGGAACAACTTAAGGGAGAGTCAATAAAATATGTTCTCAATCAACATCGGCCGGAAGATTTTATCAATACTGACTTAGTCATTAAAAATCCAGCCGTGCCAGACAAATCCAAGTATCTTGAGATAGCCCGGGAACATAAGGTACCCATTGAAACAGACATTGGTATATTTTTTGAACTTTGCCCTGCCTTGATTATTGGGGTAACCGGCAGCAAAGGCAAATCAACAGTGGCTACCTTAATAGCTAAATTTTTAGCTAAAGAACATAGCAAGGTATTTTTAGCCGGTAACATCAGAAGTTCTGTTTTGCAAAAATTAAATAAAATTAATAAAGAAAGTTTAGTTGTTTTAGAACTATCCAGTTGGCAATTAGCTGGTTTGAGACCGCATCGCCAAAGTCCTCATTGCGCCGTGTTAACTAATATTCTTCCTGATCATCTCAACCGCTACAAAAGTATCAATGAATATATTGAGGATAAAAAGGAAATTCTCCGTTGGCAAAAATCAAAGGATTATTCAATTCTTAATTACGACGATAAAATAGTCAGAAATTTCGCTCATGGAGTTAAATCGCAGGTATTTTATTACAGCCAGGATAACGGTCTTGTTTCTAATTTAGAAAAGGAAAAATTAGGCGCTTTTGTCAAGGGAGAAAAAATTTTTATGAAGAGCCCGGTCGAACCACTTCTTGGCCAGGATCCGACCTCGTTGTCAGACGGGAAAAAAGAAGAAATCTGTTCTTTGGATGATATTTCTTTAAGGGGAAAGCATAATATTGACAATGTTTTAGCCGCCGTAACCGTAGCTAAATTGTATCAAGTTTCCAATAAATCAATTAAAAAAGTTCTTAACAAATTTAAGAGTTTAGAAGGAAGATTGGAATTAGTTAAGATAATTAATGGAGTTAAATATATTAATGATACCACGGCAACTATTCCTGAGGCCTGTTTAGCTGCTTTGAATTCATTCCCCTCGAATAAACATATCATTCTTATTGCTGGAGGTAATGATAAAAATCTTGATTTTAGTCAATTGGCTGAAATGGTAAATAAAAAAGTCAAAAAAATAATCTTTCTGGAAGGTACAGCTACCCCTAAGTTCAAAAAAGCTCTGGAAGGACAGTTAGAATTAACTAACAGCCAATTAGAAGTAATCGGACCTTTAAGTGATATGGAGCAAGCGGTAATTGAAGCTAAAAAGGAAGCCAAAGAAAAAGACATTGTTTTACTTTCGCCGGCGGCTACCAGTTTTGGTCTTTTCAGACACGAATTCGAGAGGGGCGAGGCATTTGTTAAAGCAGTGGAGGATTTATGAAATCTCATCAAGCTGATTATTTTCTTATTTTTGTTACCTTCACCTTAGTTTTTTTTGGTTTAGTTATTCTTTCCAATCCTTCAATAATTCTTTCACAAGATGCTTTTGGGGAAAGTTATTATTTTTTAAGACATCAATTATTCAGCGTCTTTTTAGGTCTTATTTTATTCTTTATCTGCCAAAGAATCTATTATAAACATTGGCAAAAACTTGCTTTTTTCCTAATTATTTTCAGCATTTTTCTTTTAATTCTAGTTTTTGTTCCTAAAATTGGTTATGGCTATGGAGAAGCTAAACGCTGGATTGCTTTGGGCCCTTTTTCCTTTCAGCCATTTGAGTTGGCCAAATTATCTTTTATTCTTTACTTGGCTGCTTTGTTAAGCAAAAAAGGCAAAGATAATTATCAACTAATCAAAGAAAGTCTAATACCTTTTTTAGTAGTTGTCGGAACGATCGGTTTTTTGATTATTATTCAGCCTGACTTTAGTTCCTTGATAATTCTGATGGCCGTTGCCCTGGTTATTTATTTTTTAGCCGGTATGAAAATATCTTATATTTTAGGATTGAGCGGCTTGGCTTTAATTGGTTGTTTTGCTTTAATTAAAACAGCTGCTTATCGGGTCAATCGGTTAACTGTTTTTTTGCATCCTGAAATGGACCCCCAGGGCATTGGTTACCAGATTAATCAAGCTCTTTTAGCTATTGGTTCCGGTGGTCTTTTTGGTTTAGGTCTCGGCCATAGTATTCAGAAATGGCGATATTTGCCTGAACCAATTGGTGATTCTATTTTTGCCATTGTGGCTGAAGAATTAGGATTAATCGGCGCTGGTTTTTTAGTTGTCCTTTTTATTCTTTTAGCTTGGCGCGGTTTAAAAATTGCCAAAAATGCTCCTGATAGATTTGGCGGGCTTTTGGCTGGCGGCGTTATTAGCTGGTTGTTCTTTCAGGCCTTTATTAACATAGCGGCTATCTCTGGTTTGATTCCTCTAACTGGTTTACCTTTACCTTTAATTAGTTATGGTGGTTCAGCCATGGTTTTTTCATTAGCTGGTTTAGGAATACTGGTTAATATATCAAAGTATACAGAATAAAATTATGAGAATACTTTTTACTGGCGGTGGCACCGGGGGACATGTTTTCCCCATTATTGCCTTAGCCAGACAATTAAAAAAAATTTATACCCAGTCAATGGCTCCCATTGGTCCAGAAGGGGAGACACATTTGCAAATGTTTTTTTTGGGACCAAATGGTTTTGCTAAAAAATCTCTCCAGGAGGAAGGTATTAGAACAAAAATAATTTTAGCCGGTAAATTAAGACGCTATTTTTCAATCTGGACTATTTTTGATTTTTTAAAAATACCGGTTGGTTTGTTGCAATCACTTTGGTATCTCTATGTCTGGATGCCTGATGTTATTTTCAGCAAAGGCGGTTATGGGAGTATGCCGGTTGTTTTAGTCGGCTGGCTTTACCGAATTCCTATTTTAATTCACGAGTCAGATACTATTCCCGGCTTAGCTAATCGCTGGGCCGCCAAATTATCTCAAAGAATTGCTCTTTCTTTTGCTTCAGCCAAAGAATATTTTCCCTTAGAAAAGACCGCTTTGGTGGGTAATCCTGTTCGTTCAGAACTTGTCCAAATCTGTCTCTTAACCGATGAAAAAATGAAAGAAGAAGCTAAAGGTATTTTTGGCTTGGTTGGTCAAAAACCAGTCATTTTTATTCTCGGCGGCAGTCAGGGAGCTCGCAAGTTAAATGAATTTATTCTCCAAATTTTACCTCAGCTTTTGGAAAAATACGAAATTATTCATCAATGCGGACCTAAGAATTACCAACAGATTGAAAAAGCCATAAAACAAAGTTCGTCCTCGGCTTATCACTTTTTCCCTTTTTTAAACGAAAATCAAATGGGGGCCGCTTATCTTTTAGCTGATTTGGTTATTTCGCGGGCTGGCGCCGGCAGTATTTTTGAAACAGCTGCCTGCGCTAAACCGAGTATTTTAATTCCTATACCGCAGGCTGCTTCTGACCACCAAAGAGAGAATGCTTTTGCTTATGCTCAAGCCGGAGCCACAGTGGTCTTAGAACAAAACAATCTAACGCCTAATCTTTTCTTAAATAAAATCAATCAGATCTTAGATAATTCTGAATTAAGGCAAAAAATGAGCCAAAGCGCCCAGAGTTTTTACGAGCCAGAGGCCGCCCAAAAAATCGCCGAGGAATTAATTGAAATGGGAAAATAAAAAATCC
>CAZPQT010000005.1:0-21644 GCA_964589195.1 uncultured Candidatus Saccharibacteria bacterium | reverse complement strand
GAGGCCGCCCAAAAAATCGCCGAGGAATTAATTGAAATGGGAAAATAAAAAATCCACAGGACAAAAAAATACTTATCCTGTGGAGTATGCTATTTTATATATTCCTGATACCATTTAAGACGCTCAAGGTATTTCAGTATTACTTCTACAAAGAACAGGGCAGCCAATATATACAATATCGGGCCGGCAATCTTTGGTTCCCATATAGTATCTATCCATTGTCCTATCGCGCCGGCAAGATAGAAAGCAAGATAGAAATAAGCACAGCAAAGGATGAAGAAAACAATAAGAGAAACAATACGAAGAAACTTGTCTTTCGCGCTCCTCCCTTTTCTAAAAGTGATTATTACTACACTTATTATAACGCCGCAAACAACAATAAAACTAAAGATAAACAAAATTCCTTCCCAATCAAACATAGTTTCCTCCTTTTTATTAATCTCTTTATTAATGTCAGACCTATCGATTAATATTTATGACAAACAACTATCAAAATAATAGCATAAAAAATAAGCATCGTCAAGAGATTAGAGTCAGATTTGCCCCTAGTCCGACCGGTCCTTTGCATATAGGAAGCGCCCGGACGGCTCTTTTTAATTATCTTTTTGCCAAACAAAATAAAGGCAAGTTTATTCTGCGTATTGAGGATACTGATATAGAAAGGTCGGGAAAAAAATACGAAAAGGATATTATTGATAATCTAAAATGGCTGGGTTTAAATTGGGATGAAGGACCTTATCGCCAGAGCCAACGAACTGCCATCTACCAAAAATACATTGAAAAACTTTTGGATTCTAAACAGGCCTTTTGGTGTGACCATACTAAAGAAGAATTAGAAAAAGAGAAAAAAGAACAAATAGCTAAAAAACAAGCTCCTCGGCATATTTGTAACCGGAAAGGTAAAGCCAAAAAAGGGATTATTAGATTCCACTGCCCAGATAAAAAAATATTTTTTAATGATTTAATTCGCGGCCGTTTGGAATTTGATGGCCGTTTATTAGGCGACATTAGCATTGCCAAAGATGAAAAAACACCGCTCTATAACTTCAGCGTGGTTATTGACGATTATGAAATGAAAATGAGTCATATTATCAGAGGCGAAGACCATATTTCCAATACCCCTAAACAGATTCTTTTAGGACAAGCCCTTGATTTTCCGCAACCTCAGTTTGCTCATTTACCTTTAATTTTAGGACCAGATAAAAGCAAATTAAGCAAGCGTCATGGCACTGTTTCTGTAAGTTGGTATAAAGAACAAGGATATCTGCCGGAAGCAATGATAAATTTTATGGTTTTGCTTGGTTGGAATCCGGGAACAACAAAAGAGATTTTTTCTCTTAAAGAATTAATTAAAGAATTTTCCTTGGAAAGGGTTCAAAAAGGCGGAGCCATTTTTAATCTCCAGCGCCTTGATTGGCTCAACGGCCACTATATCAGACAAATGGACTTAGATAACCTAACAAAATTATGTCTACCTTATCTAGTTCAAGACAAACTGATTGTTCCTGTTTGGGGTCAGGGATCTAAAGCTAAAATGTATGCAGTAGCCCCTGATGCTTTTGGGGTAAAAGAATATAAAATTATCACTACTAAAGAATTAATTGATTTTGCTTATTTAAAAAAAATAGTCGCCTTAGAACAAGAAAGATTGAAAAAGCTGTCTGAAATAGGTGAATCAACTAAATTCTTTTTTTTAGACAAATTGAACTACCCGGTCGAACTGCTTATTTGGAAAAAAATGACCTTAAAACAGGTCAAAAACAACCTTGACATTTTAGAAAAAACATTGTCTAAAATAGCTAAATTTGACCGAAAATCACTGGAAAAGACCTTGATGCCCCTAACCAAAAAATACGGCTCTGGCGAGCTTCTGTGGCCTCTAAGAGTGGCTTTAACAGGCCAAAAGGCTACCCCCGGTCCCTTTGAAATAGCCGAAATCCTGGGTAAAGAAAAAACCCTCAAAAGAATCCAACAGGCCAAAAACCTTCAAGGACTGTCTTCGTATTTGCTTTTAAAAAAGTAAATATGGGGACAGTCCTTCTCTTAAGGACAGTCCTTAAGAGAAACTTCCAAACATATGAAGCGGTTTTTAATAGTTTTAATGATTTTAATTTTACCCCTAATCAGTCAGGGTGGGTTGATTGATGAGATTAATCAGCAAATCCAGGAACAAGAGGCCAAACGAGCCGAATTAGAAAGACAAGCCCAGGAATATCAAGAAATTATCAATCAAAAACAAGGGGAGATTAAAAGTTTGAATAACCAAATTGCTATTTTCAATGCCCGGATAAATAAATTACAGATAGAAATTAACATTACTGAAGATGATGTTGAACAGACCAAATTAGAGATTTTGCAATTAGAATACGGCATTGACCAAACAGGGGAGGATATTACTGAACAAAAAGATAATTTAGCCAAGATTATTCAAATAATTGCTGAATATGACCAGACCAGCCAAATAGAGATAATTCTGGCCAGTGAAGATTTTTCTGATTTTTTTAATCAAATAGCTTATCTGGATAATTTACAAAATGGCGTTAAAGAAAAAGTTAACCAGCTTAAATTACTCAAAGAAAAATTAGGTCAAGACAAAGAAAGTAAAGAAGCAAAAAAGGAACGCCTGGAAGGTCTTAAAGAACAATTGACTCAACAACAATGGTCTTTAGCCAGCCAAAGAAAATCCAAAGAGGCGCTTTTAAATTATACGCGCGGCGAGGAAAGTAAATACCAACAAATACTGGCTAATATTGAAGTTCAAAAGAAATCATTATTGGGCGACCTCAATCGGTTGCGCCAATTAAAAGCAACTGAATTAGCTCATTTGAAAGAACTTCAAGAAAAGCCGTCATCTCAATATTGGGCTTCTACTAATTGGTATTATCAACAGAATGATTCTCGTTGGGCCAAAACAACTATCGGTATTAGCGATTCAAGATTAGAGGATTACGGTTGTGCCATTACTTCAGTAGCTATGATTTTAAAATATTATGGGACTAGTATCACCCCCGGGCAATTAGCCAAGGAATCAATTTACGCCGGAGATTTGATTTATTGGCCAAGAAAATGGGAAAGCATCTATTGTATGAATTGCCCGCCGCCTCACGTATCTTCCTTTGATTGGTTCCGACTTGACCGGGAATTAGGAGCTGGTTATCCAGTAATTGTTTTTGTCAGGGCTGATGGCCGGGGAGCTGGTCATTATGTGGTTGTTCATCACAAAACAGGGGATGGTCGTTATGTAGTCCATGACCCGCTTTTTGGAGCTAACATCTATTTAGATTCTACCCGAGTTTATCTTTCTAATCTATACGAGACCACCACCAGTTTAGACCAGATGGTTATTTATCATTAAATTAAGGAGATAATTCCAAGGACTGTCCTTGGAGCGCTATCGCCCTTGAACAATTATGCAATACATTATTTCTTCTATTATCATCTTTATTTTCTGTTTTTCAGGTTTCGTTTCAGCTCAGGAAATAAATGAGCCAGCTATGCCGGACTGGCTTAATAAAATTTATCAGCAAGTTAACCAAAAAGTCATTACCCCAGTGAAACAGAGGACCCAAAATCTTCCAGAAGAAATAGAAAAAGGCCTCAAAAATCTTTTAGAAAAAGTTCGACAAGAGAAACAAGAGAAACAAAAAGAAATAAAGCAGGAAATTAAGAGCGAAGTTAAAGAAGAAGCTCAAGAATGGAGTCAAAGAGCAGCCGAAAGAATTAAAAAGTTCCTGGCTCCCCTAAAAAATAAAATTCAACAGGGGACAGGCCTGATTAGAGAAGTGATTAATAAGATTAAAGATTCTTTAATTAATTTTTTTAAAGAATAAAAAAGCATAGACCAATAGTTAGAGGACAGGGGATTTATCCACAAACACATATTGACGGCCTGATGGCCGTATATTAATATAGATATATAGTCGCATAATATACCTTAATACACATTAAACATATATTACATTATGGAAAAAAGCCAAAAGCCACTCACCCAATATCTAAACGATTTTTTGGACTGGTTAGATATTGAAAAAGGTTTATCTAATAAGTCTCAGGAAAACTATTCCCGCTTCCTCAATAAATTTATTAACTGGTTAAAGGAAAATAACTTAGAAGACTTAAAGCCGCATGAGTTCTCCCCCGCCCATATTTGGAATTATCGTGTTTATCTTTCTCGTCAGTCCAAAAAGCCATTAAAAAAATCAACTCAGAACTATTATTTGATTGCTTTGAGGTCTTTTTTAAACTATTTTGCCAATCAGGACATACTTTCACTGCCGGCTGAAAAGATTAAATTATCCAAGGATAAAGGCGATAAGAAAATAAACTTTTTAAACTTAGAGCAAATAGAAAAATTATTGGCAATACCAAATACCTCAAAAAGAAACGGACTACGTGATCGCGTCATTTTAGAAATCTTATTCTCAACCGGCTTAAGAATTGCTGAATTAGTTTCACTTAACATAGAGCAAATCAATCTAAAGCCGATGACCAAAGATTTAGAAGTCGGTATTATTGGCAAAGGCAACCGACCAAGAACAGTATATTTTTCTGAAAGAGCCGTCCATTGGCTTAAAAAATATCTTGATACTAGGAAAGATAAAGAAAAAGCTCTCTTTATTAACTATCAGGGCAGAAAAAGCGCATCTCGAAGGTTAACGGATCGTTCTATTGAAAGAATTATGAAAAAGTATGCCCTAATGGCTGGCCTGCCGACTAATACCACACCACACACCCTAAGGCATTCTTTCGCCACTGATCTGTTAACTCAAGGAGCTGATTTGAGAATTATCCAAGAGTTTTTAGGCCATCGAAATATTGCTACCACTCAAATCTATACTCACGTGACCAATAAGCGTTTGAGGGATATCCATCGCCAATTTCATGGTGGTAAAAAATTAAAAAAATAATAATTCTTTGGAGAAATAAAATAAAGCCGATAAGGTTTATTGCCTATCGGCTTTTTTTGTTTTGGGCTAAAGGAATCAAGGCAGATTTTACTCTTTTTATTTTTTTGGCCACTCGATTTCCTCTTTTACCACAAAAATTCTTTTCTTGTCACCTTGGCGAAGCTCGATAACTTTCGCTCTTCTTAGGGCTTTTTCTATTGATTCGTATTCCTCGAAATCAAAGGCTAAGATAACTTTTTCTCCCATTGGCTTTACCTCCTTTTTTTGTTGATATCTAGTTATGACACTGTTATTTCTTTATTCTAACCCCTTTACCAATTAAGTCAAGTTTGTTAGAATATAATAAATCAGAAAAAATTTATGAGAATATCTTATTCGGGATTAGATACATTCGCTACTTGTCCAGCTCAATATAAGTTTCAATATATTGACCGGATTAAAGTTCCTAAATCCAAGGAGGCTGTTTTTGGCACTCTTATTCACGACTGTCTCAAGGTGTTTCATGAACCAAGTAAGCCAACCCCCTTATTAGAAGACGACCTGCTTAAGTATTTCACTGAAAAATGGGACAGTAGCCTTTATGAAGATAATCAGGAAGAGGCCTTTGCCTTTCATCAAGGAATTGACCTGTTAAAAAAATATTATCTTCAGAATCAAGGACAGGAATTTAATATTGTTAATTTAGAAACGCTTTTTGAAGCGCCTATTTTAGAAGAAAAAGAATTTCACCAAATTACCGGACGGATTGACCGAATTGATAAATTAAGTGACGGAACTTTTGAAGTGATTGATTATAAAACAACCAAAAAAATGCCTTCTCAGGCAGATGTTGATAAAAACTTCCAACTTTCCATCTATTATTTAGGAATAACTAATCGTTGGCCTTCTTTACAAGAAGAAAATCGACCAGTCAAACTGTCTCTTTATTACTTAAGACACGGCGAAAAACTTTCTGCTTTTCGGAACAGCCAAGAAATTAAAGAAACCCAGGAAAGAATCTTGGATTTAATCCATCAGATTAAAAAAAGTAATTTTGAACCTCGTTCAAATCCCCTTTGTGATTGGTGTCAATATCAAGCCTGTTGCCCCCTTTTTAAGCATAAATTCGTAAAGCAGGAATCCCCTGCTCCTGATGAACAACAAATTAAAGAAGTCATTAAAGAATATTTTGAAATAAAAGATAAGCAAGGACAGGATAATCAACGACTCATGGAATTAAAAAAAATACTTAATCAATACTGTGATAAAAATGGTCTTGACCGCGTCTTTGGTGAAAACGGATATATCACTCGCCTGCCCCAACAGAGATTTGCTTATAATTTCAACAAAGTTAAACAAGTGCTTGAGCCAATTGGCAAATGGCACGAGATTTTAACCATTGATAAAACTAAATTTAAAAAGGTAGTTGATTCTTTACCTTATGACCTTAAAAAACAAATTGACCAGGCCAAAACTTTAGAAAGAGAGTTTAAAGTGATTTCGGTGAGCAAAAAAATATCTAAAACCCCAGAAAGCAATTTTTAGAAGCATACGGAAGCAAAATTGCTTGGTTCGCCTTTGGCGAAATTTTGCTGAGTACTGAGCAAGTTTTTCCGCTGGAAAAAAACTTGCGTCTTCTAAGAATTACTTTCTGGGGTTAATGTTACGGATTATAACCAGCTGGGATATATTTCTCAAAACTACCACAGCGGATATAGCCGGCCGCTTGGGCTTCGGCTTCCGAAGAAAACCAAATCTGATTTTCTTCTGATATTCTTTTAGCAAATGAGCAATCAGGCCAATGATATTTATTACTATTAACACTGCCGACAAATTTTCCCCGCTCTGCTGTTTCTTTATTAGTTGGCTGGCTAACTTCTGATACGGATTGCTCAATTGAAGCAGTCGGCCCTTCAATAACGATTGGCTCATTATTTGCCTGCGGAGCAGTTAAGCGACCCGCTCCAAAGCTGATTAAAGCGATTAAAACAATGCCGATGGTTAAGGTAATGTCTGATTCATGCTCCTTGACGAAGTTTTTAAAATTAGGTAACATTATTATAGTTTTATGTCCAAAACAAAATCAGCAGGTTCAACTAGCTTAGGTCGGGATTCCCGGCCAAAATATTTAGGCGTCAAATTATTCGGCGGACAAAAAGCTCAACCGGGCAGTATTATTGTCCGTCAGCGAGGCACTAAATTCCTACCCGGCAAAAATGTCCGCCAAGGCAAAGACAATACCCTTTACGCTATTGCTAAGGGGGTAGTTAAATTTGCCACTAAAAGAATCAAGAAATTTGACGGCTCACGGCGAGTAGCCAAAGTCGTCAATGTAGAACCCTAAGAACTTTATAAAGGAGGTTTGAGCTAATGACAAAAGAAATATTTAGATGCCCTGTCTGCAAAAATTCGATGACAGAACCAATTGATAAAAGGCCAGGTATGCGAAGATGTAAAAATTGTCATGCTATATTCAATGAAGGAAAAGCCAGAAAAAAACAAGACAAAACACCTAACAAACAATTAACAGAAAGGATAAGAAAATCCATTGCCGGAATTGATTAAATATTAAATATTGAAGGGGTACGCCAAAAATGGTGTCCCCTTATTTTTATTTCAACCCGGCTCTAATAAATTCCCGAAACAAGGGATGAGGCCGCAAGGGTCGCGATTTGAATTCTGGATGGAATTGGCTGGCCATAAAAAATGGATGGTCTTTAAGTTCAATTATTTCCACTAAATTTTTTTCTGGATTGACACCAGACATAATCAGACCATTCCTTTCTAAAACATCTCTAAAATCATTATTAAGTTCATAACGATGGCGGTGTCGCTCAAGAACTTCCTGGGATTTATAAGCCCGTCGGGCTTGGGTATTTTTAACCAAACAACAGCGATAAGCTCCCAAGCGCATTGAGCCGCCATATTGTTTATCCCGAAGATTAATCTTTTGCTCGGGCATTAAATCAATGACTGGATACTTTGTTTGCGAATCAATTTCCGTTGTGTGAGCTCCTTTCATTCTGCAAACATTCCGAGCAAACTCCACCACGGCTAATTGTAAACCATAACAAAGTCCCAAATACGGGATTTTATTTTTGCGGCAAAATTCAATAGTTTTAATTTTGCCTTCAGTTCCCCGCTCTCCGTAACCACCGGGCACAATCACTCCATCAAGCTTTTTTAATTCTTTGATTCTCTGGGGGCGACTTTCATATTCTTCTGAATTCAACCAATGAATTTTGGCTTTTCGTTGATGATACCAAGCCGCATGTTTAACCGCTTCAATGACTGAAATATAGGAATCAGACAATATAAAATCTCCCGTACTAAAATATTTACCAACAATACCAATATTAACTTGCTCATCGGTATTTTTAATCGTCTTAACTAAATTTCGCCAATTTCTTAAATCATTTTTTTTTGGCTTTAAGTTGAATTTATTTAAAATATTCTGTCCTAATTTATCTTTTTCAAAATTTATCGGCACTTCATAAATACTTTGGACATCTGGAGCCGAAATAACATCATCCTTTTTCAAATTACAGAAAATAGAAATTTTTCTTTTGCGCGGTTCATCTAAAGGATATTCAGAACGAGCAATAATAAAGTCCGGTTGAATACCGGCCGAGTTAAGGGTTCTGACCGCTGATTGAGTTGGCTTAGTCTTCATCTCACCAATTTTTTTTGGGACAGGCAAATAACTGACCAAAATAAAAAGAACATCCTCTGGATGTCTTAAATGGAGCATTCTGGCTGCTTCCAAAAACAAAACATTTTGATATTCGCCAACGGTGCCGCCTATTTCTATCATTACAAAGTCGGGTCGGTCCTTTTTAGCTACTTTAATGATTCGCCTGATTACTTCTTCTGGAATATGCGGCACCACTTCCACACATCGGCCTTCATAACCAAGATTTCTCTCTCGTTGAATGACTGTTTCATAGACCCGACCGGTGGTCATATAATTATCAGCGTAGAAATCCTGGTCTAAAAATCTTTCGTAATTACCAAGATCTTGATCCGTTTCAACACCATCTTCAGTGACAAAGACCTCGCCATGTTCAATCGGATTCATCGTTCCGGCATCAACATTGATATAGGGGTCAATTTTAATAGCCGCTACCTGATAACCTTTACTTTGAAGAATTCGGCCAATAGAAGCTGTAGCAATTCCCTTGCCAATGCCAGACATGACTCCTCCCATCACAAAAATGTATTTAGTCATATTATTTCTCTTCTACGATAATGACTTTAATTTTAGTTTCTAAATTGTGAGGGAATTCAATAATTGCTTCGTACTCCCCTATTTCTTTAATTGGCTCTTCTAATTTGATTTGTTCTTTCTTAATCTTAAAATTCTTTTCTTTTAATTTTTCAGCAATTTGACTGGCCGTAATAGTGCCAAAAAGACTACCCTCTTCATTAACTTTGACTGGTATTTCCATTTCTAAGCCATCTATTTGGCTGGCCAGTTCCTGATAAAGTTTTAATTCTTCTTCAGCTTTTTCCGCCTCAATTTTCTCTTGTTTTTCTAATTTGGCTACTTCTGATTTAGTCGCTAAAACAGCCGATTTATTGGGAATTAAAAAATTGCGGGCGTAGCCATCAGCCACATTTTTAACCTCGCCTTTTTTACCTAATTTTTCTATATCCTTAAGTAAAATTATTTTCATAATTATCTTTTTAATATTTTAATATTTTATCTCAAATTTATCAAATTGACCAGTCACTTCCTGCCATTGAACATCTATTTTATCTACTCTAGCTATAATAGGTCCATTATAACACCATTTGATTAATTTTTCCAAATCTTCCTGCTTTCCTTCGGCGACTAATTTAACCGTGCCGTCTTCTTGATTGCTCACCCAGCCGGTCAAACCCAGCTTCTTGGCCTGACGCCGGGCAGAATCCCGAAAAAAGACTCCCTGCACTCGCCCGTGGATTATCAAAATTACTCTTTTCATAAAGTGGTAATTGGTCTACTTTGGACAATATAAAATTCCCTTTCCTTGGGCTATACCAGGGCTGGCCGGTATCCCTTTAAGAATGATTGATAATTTCATATTTTTAAAGGATTTCTTTTGAAGAAACTAAAGATAATAAATAATCTCTGTTTTTAAAAAAATGAGCGGCTTGTTTTTGAATTAATTTTTCTGATTCCTTTTGGCTTTTAAGATGATTTTTTTTAATCGCCGAGGCCATTCGGCCGAAATAAAGAGAACGTAATAGTTTGATAGTTAAATCTTTTTCAGGTTTAACCCGATAAAGATAGAACAACTGATAGACTATTTTTGACCAGAAATCAGGACTTATCTCTAAAGATTTCTCTTTGAGAAACATCATCTCCAGAGGGCCCCTAATTTCCGAAGGCAGATATTTCTTAAGTTTTCCATAATAATTGAGAAAATCAGCCAGAGCTGTTTCTTCAATTTCTTTATAATCAATCGGCGGCAATTTTTGAAAACTAATCTTACCGCCGACTCGACAAACTAAAGGCGGTTTTTTCAAGCTTATTTCTTTCCGCCACAAATCTTTATATTTGTCTAAAAAACTAAAAAGGGTTTCAGCTACTTCTAAAAACATATTGTCTAATTTAAGCAAACTGGGCTTATGAATTTTTGAGCCTAAATCAACCTGTCCCAGTTCAAAACCATCCTTAACCGCCTGGCTAGTCATAAAAATATCAATACCATAACCCTTAGCTGTTGGCGGCCATTCTTGATTGAGCCAGTAATTAACCATTTTTGAGGAAAAACTCATATCGCCGCCAATGGGCTGGCGAATATCATATCCCAAAAGTCCATAAATTAAAGGATAAGCTAAGTGATTAGTGATTGAGCCGTCATATTTATGGCGATGGTAAACTGGCGTAATAAAATCATAGCCATTGAAAATCGGTCCTAAAAAACATTTTATCCATTGGGCCTTGACGCTTTTAATGTCTGCGTCAATGGCCATGGCTCCTTGAGCGCCTAAATCTTTAATTTTTAGAAATAAGTTTTTTAAGTTATTCCCCTTGCCTCGTTGACCGCTGGGAGTGGAAATATAGATTTTGGGATTTTTGGTTTTGGTCTCTAAAAAAACTCTACCGGTATTATCAGGAGAGTCGTTGTCGCTGTTGATGATAACCGCCTTTTGACGGCCAAAATATTTAGTCAGTCCCCGATCAACTTGTCTGGTAATAAAGGCGATATTATCAGCTTCGTTAAGCGAAGGGATACCGACAACAATTTCAGCTTTTTTAATTTTATCCGGATTATCTTCTATCATTTTAGGCGATATTTCTATCGTGGAAATAGCTATCCCAGAGCCATTGGCAGGGATAAACAAAGGAAGAAGGCACTGTATAGCGAAATCCCTTGGTCGTCCTTTGATTCAATTTAAGGACAGTCAGATAATCATCTCTAAACTCCTTTTCCATAAAGATTAGGGATTAATTTCCTCCTTTAATAATTCCAGGGCCTTGTCCAATTGCGGGTCGCGCATTTCATCAACATCTTCTTCGGTTATTTCTATTTCAATATCAGGAGCTATGCCCTCGTCTCTAATACTAAGACCTGAAGGGGTTAGCCATTTAGCCACCGTAATTTTTATACTGGCGCCGCCTTTAAGTTTTTCTAATTGCTGGACAGATCCCTTACCAAAGCTTTTTTGACCAACAATTTGAATTCCTTTAATATCCCGCAGAGCGCCGGCTAAAATTTCCGAAGCGGAAGCCGAACCTTGGTCAATTAAAATAACTGTCGGGATATCTTCTAAATCTCCGTATCCTTTGCTGCGATACTTATTATCTTGGCCATTGCCAAAATCTTCAATAACCACTATTTCGCCGCTGGGCAAAAACCAACTGGCTATGTCAACGGATGTTTCCAAATAGCCACCCGGGTTATTCCGCAAATCTAAAACTATTCCCTTGGCTCGTGAAATTAAAACCTCTTGGACTACTTTACTGAACTCTCTAGAGGCATTTTCCGTAAAGTGATAAAACTGAATATAGGCAATATTACCTTCTTTAACTTCTAATTTGATAATAGGAATTTTAATTGTATCTCGGATAATTTCTATTTCTTTAGCCTCATTCCATTCTTTCCGCGTAATCAACAAGACAACTTCCGTGTTTTTTTGTCCTCTAATTAAACTAACTGCCTCATCAAGGGTTAAATCAGCCGTTAAAGTATCATCCACTTTAAGGACTTTATCACCGGCTTTCAAACCGGCTTTTTGAGCGGGCATTCCCTCTAAAGGAGCGATAATTGTCAAGATTCCTTTTCTAATGCCGACTTCCGCGCCAATTCCTTCAAAACTGCCGCCCATGTCGTCAATAAACTTCTTACTTTCTTCCGGTTCCATAAAAACAGAATAAGGGTCGTCTAGGGATTTAAGCAGGCCAGCGATGGCTCCATAAATCATATTTTGACGGTCTAAGTCATCTCTATCAACGTATTTCTTTTCAATAATACGCCAAGCATCCCAGAATAAACTGAAATCAATCAGTGTCGGCTGGCCAAGTTCTTTATTGGTTAGCCCTTCCACTTTTTCAATAGAAGGTCGACTAATTTGCCCAATAAAAAAACCGGAACCAAAAACTGTCGCTAACAGAATAATCAAAATTGGAATAGAAACGTATTTTTTCATAAAACCTTGGAGTTTCGCCATTTCCAAAAATATTTAAAGGCGCTGATTAGATGAAGACGAGTATATTTATTAAGAAAAACATCCAAAAAACCACCCCATTTTTTACTACTCCGGTAATAATAATGGGCCATTTGAGCGAAAGGTAAATAAACCACCCGATAACCATTCTGCCAAAAACGACGACACCAGTCAGCGTCTTCTAAATACATAAAGAATCGTTCATCCATTAAACCGACTTTTTCAACAATCTCTTTTCGGACCAGCATGGCCGAACCCTGAACCCAATCAACTGCTTTGATAGAAGAAAAATCTTCTTCTTTGATTAAAAATTGATTTATTTTTCTCTTACCCCAATTTAATTTTCCCAAGAATGTCCGTCTGGCTGCAATAAAGCCCATAAACCCCCAAAAATCAGGGTGGCGAAAACAAGAATTTTGAACTTCGTTAGTAAAAGTTAATAATTGGGGGCCAACGATGCCTACTTGAGGATGACTCTTAATAAATTCGAGCAAGCGACTGATTGATTCTTTGAGAATAATAACATCAGCATTAAGGATAAGCAAATACTCTCCTTGAGATGATTCAATACCTTTATTAACAATTTTAGCATAACCCATATTTTCAGAAAAAGAGATAAATCTGACCGAAGGAAACTTTTCTTTAATCAAATCTTGATTGATTGGCTCGGCCTGACTATCAACGACGATTATTTCATGTTCAAGCTGACCGATATTTTCTTTAATCGATTTCAAGCAAAGTTTTAGAAGGACTGGTGTCTGATGATGAGTGATGATAATAGAAAGCATGGTTAATCAAATATATCCTGACAGGTCTGCTGAATCTTTTCAAAATTATCATTGACAGGCAAAAGGACATATTCATCATTAATAAAAGTATGATAAAGTAATCCTTCCGGACTGATATCAAAAGATTTTTTCTTAATATTTACGGTATCTAAACTAGAAATTAAATTGATTAAATTTTTGATATCGGACAAACTGGCATCTGTCCGAATATTTTTACCAAGAATATCTAAAAGATTATAAATTTTAACCGGATTAGCTAAAATACCCAAAGAAAAAGCTTTTTCTTTAATAGCTATTAAAACTTGCTGCTGCCGACGTATTCTATCAAAATCATCAGTTGAATAACGAGAACGAACATAATAAAGAGTGGTTTGACCGTCTAAGATATTCTCCCCTTGAGGCAAATGAAAAACCCATTTTTCTTCTTCGTCAATTTCTTTGATAAACCAATGTTCATCTTCTTCCCAACCTTCTTTAGCCCACTGAAAGTCTTCTTCAAAGGGTTCTTCTAAATAAAGAGAAATCCCTCCCAAATTATCAATAATTTTCCTTAAGGCGTCAAAATTAGCACTAACTGCATAATCAATATAAAGGTTAGTGAGGTAAGAAACGGTTTTTTTAGCGCAGTCCAAGCCGCCTTGGGCATAGGCAAAATTAATTTTTTTCTTCTCTTGAGAACACCAAATTTTTAAATAAATATCTCGCGGTAAAGAAATCAAGGCAACTTGACCAGTGTCCCTTTTAATACTTAAGAGAATCATCGCGTCAGAAAGCAATTTCCCTTCACCGGGGTCCTCTAATCCCCTCATCCCTAAAAGTAAGATATTAATTCTATTAAGGTCTTTTTCTGGCAATTTAGGCAAGTCATTGCCAAAAGGCAGAATTTGAGCAGTATTAACCCAACCCATAATCTGACTAATAGTAAAGCTGGTCTTAAAAAAGAAAAGACAAAACAATACTGTCATAACTAATACGAAAATCCATAACCAGATATATCTTTTTTTATTTGATTGGTATTCCATTTTGTTACGACAAGGTTGTCGTTGTTATTCAAACCATCTGCCTATTTCCTTAGCATTTACTCTTTTCTTAGCCATAATTATTTTCCTCTTCTGCCAGGCCCGGGGCGTTTGATTAAATAAATCTTTAATCGCCCGCCAAGTATATCTCTCAAAAAGCAAGACATAAAACCAGGAAGCGATTTCTTTAGACAAGAACCAAGGCAGATGTTTTAATAAAAGGCCGACTTGTTCATTCTTTATCTGCATCAAACGCTGATTCTTAAAAGAAAGATATTTAGAGAATTGATTAATTTTTCTTCTTTCTTTAATAATTCCCCAAGGCGTTCTGGTAGCGCTGTCACCGGAACCTCGCCAGTGCCAGGCAATAGCCGTTGGCTGATAAATCGTCTTCCAGCCATAAAGCTGCATTCGCCAAGCCAAATCAACATCTTCTTTATAACAAAAAAAATCTTCATCAAAGTATTCTTTCTTAATTTTAACATCAACCAGCGCCTTTCTCCTATAAATCGGGACGGCCCCATCGGCCCCAAAAATTTCTTCAATTTTTTCAAACTGACCTCGGTCTATTTGTCCCTGTCCTCTGGCAATAATCCGCCGGTTTTTCAACATAACCAGGCCGGTAGTATCTATTATTTTAGAAAATAAGGGCATTCTTAAAAGTTTTCCCTGGACGGCTGCTACTTGACCGTATTTTTCTAATATCTCTATTGCTCTTTTAACAAAATCTTTGTCTAAGACGACATCTTGATTAAGACACAAAATAAACTCTCCTTGACTTTCTTCAATTCCTTGATTATGACCAGCCGCAAAGCCAAGATTCTGCTGATTAAAAATAACTCTTAAGTTGGGAGCGAGACTCCCAACTTGCTTTAAATAATTAACCGTGCCATCAAAGGAAGCATTATCAATAACCAAAATTTCGATATGTGGATGAGTTTGTCTTAAAACTGAATTTAGACAATCCTTAATGTACGGACGAGCATTATAAGTGAGAAGATTTATGGAAACTAAAGGATGATTTCGCTGCATATAACAAGCCGAGATTGGCTATAAAAAATAAAAGGACCTTATCATTAAAGAGGACAACATCAAATAAACTATAGCCCAAAACCCAAATCAAAGCAAGTAAAAAAAAGCCGGCCCAAACGCGAAAAAATAGCTTTTTATATTGAGTAAAGACCCGCCAAGTATCTTTAAATATCTGCCAAAAAATAACTAATAAAACAATTAAAGCAAAAACACCCATTTCAGCAGCAATATCTAAATAGAGACTATGGGCTGAAGCGCCTCGCTTAGCTGAAACCATTGGTTCATTAAGAACCAAAGGGAAATTACCTAAACCAACACCTAACCAAGGGCGGATTATAATTGAATCAATTGTCCTTTGCCAAATTTCCAGCCGACCTTTGACTGATATCTCAATAAAATCAAAAATGCTCCTGGCTCTCTCAAATAAAGAAATATCAGAAACCGCTTCTTGACCTAACTGAATATACTGGGGTAGGAAAAGAATAGCTGAAGCAATTGGGAATAAAATAAAAAAGAGAATCAAACAACCTAAAATAAGCTGGATTTCTTTCCACCATCTTTTAATATATTTAGGAATAAAAAAATCTGTCCCGGAACGGATGGTTGGCGACCAGTAAAGAAAAATAATAAATAAAAATACTAAGCAGGCTCCCAAGGCACCTACCCAGGCTCCTCTGGAACCAGAAAAAATAATCGCCAATAAACAAATGATTAAGAAGAAATAATAGACAGCTGCTTTTTCTTTAGCCGCTTTTGGCCGCCGGAAAATCATAGTTAAGAAAAAAGGTAAAGTTAGGATACAGAAAAAAGCAAAAGAATGAGAATCGGGAAAAATAGAAAACATTCGTAAGGTTGGCAATTGATAGGAATAATAAGAAAACCAAGTATTGCTATATGACAAAAGATTACTCAAGGCCTGACCATAAAAAACACTAATTACATTTCTATCCCAAAGATACCAAAATTGATGAAGATTAATAAAGAAAACCATGATTAGCTGTAAAAAACCAATCCCTAAAGTTATGCCCATGGCTACTTTAATCGCATTAATAATCTTAAAAATCACCTGTTTATTTTTAGCTATAACATTCCTGATAACAATATAAAGCAAAAAGATATTAATCAAAAACAGAAGCTTTTTAATGCCAATAAAGAGATGGTCGGCCATTAAAAGAGATAAACAGCCAATCAACAAAAATATCCCCGTCAAATATTCTACACGATAATGATTTAATTTCTCTTTTAATTTCCAGCGGCCAAGAGCATTCTTAACTAAACTAATAGATATACCCTGCCTGAAAAACAAAACCAAAAATAAAACCGTTAATAAAATTCGCCAATTAGCCATAGCGTCAAAGCTTTCGGTAATAGGCAAGGCAACAAATAAAGGAATAGAAGCAATAAAAACCCAAAGTGAATCTTCTAAAGGACTGAAAATAAAATAAAAAATTAAGATACCGGTTAAAACTAAGCCGGTTTCCCGCGGCAGAATATTAAAAACCATTAAAAAAATAGCCGCTAATTCGGTTAAGATGATGACTAGATTTTTTGCTTTTGAATTCCTCATCTACAAAGAAAAGGCAAATACTTAATATCCTTTCAGCTTCTTGGAAGCCTGATGCTGTCGCATTCGCTCCAATGCCTTAGCTTCAATTTGCCGGATGCGTTCTCTAGTCACGCCAAATTCTTGACCAACTTCTTCTAAGGTATGGGTGATACCGTCCCTTAAACCAAAACGCATTTCTAAAATTTTCTGTTCGCGGGACGATAAATCAGTTAAAATATCTTTCAGCCGGCGGCGCAGCAATTTGCGAGCGGCTACCTGAGACGGCGAAACGGTTTTCTTATCTTCAATAAATTCGCCTAAACTACTCTCTTCGTCCTCGTCGCCAACCGGCGCCTCTAAAGAAAGGGTCTCTTGAGAAATTTTCATAATATGTCTAATTTTATCAACATTCTCCCCCATTTCCACAGCTATTTCTTCAGGCAGGGGCTCCCGGCCTAAATCCTGGAAAAGCCGCCGCTTGATTTGGGTATATTTACTGATTGTTTCAACCATATGGACAGGAATGCGGATAGTTCGGGATTGGTCAGCCAAAGCCCGGGTAATTGCCTGACGAATCCACCAAGTAGCGTAAGTAGAAAATTTATAGCCCTTATGATAATCAAATTTTTCTACTGCCTTAAAAAGCCCGATATTTCCTTCTTGAATTAAATCTAACAAACTTAGATTACGGCTCCGACCAACATATCTTTTAGCAATACTGACCACCAGCCGTAAATTAGCTTGAGTTAATTTTTGCCTGGCTTCTTCATCTCCTTTTTCAATTAGTTTAGCTAATTTAACTTCCTCTTGAGCGTTGATTAAGGAAATTTTACCGATTTCCCGCAAGTACATCTGAACATTGTCAAATGTTTCCGCTTTAAGAGGAATTTTTTCTTTAATTAACTTTTTTTCTTCCGGAGAAAAGGCTTCTAAAAATTCAACTGATTCAATTACTCTGACATTGTTCTCTTTTAATCTCTGAACCACTCCTTCTAAGCCGGTAATATCTTCTTCTATTTTGGGAGCCAGCTGAAGCATCTCTGCTTCAGTAACAAAACCTCGCTGGCGGCCCCGGTTAACTAATTCTTGAATTTTCTCTTCGGTGATTAATACTTTTCTTTTTTTCTTTCTCGGCTGGTTAACTCTTTTTTTCGACCTGGGCCGTATTGATTTGCGAGGCAAGCTGATTTTTCTTTGTTTTTTCTTTCGGCTAACTACTTTTTTCTTAACCGGCTTCCTGACTTTTTTCTTAATTGTTTTGGCGACTCTCTTCTTGGATGGTTTTCTTATTTTTTTCTTAACCACTTTCTTTACTTTTTTCCTGACTGGCTTTCTAGCTTTTTTCTTGGCTGGTCTGTTTATTCTTTTCCTCGCCGGTTTCCTTGCTTTTCCTTTAGAAGAAGTTCGTTTGACCGCTCTTTTTTTTCTGCCAGAGGCAGGTCGCCTTTGGCTAACTTTGTCAGAAATTATTTTCTTCTTTTTAGGCATGGTTTAATTAAGGGAGTCCGATCGAGCGTTCAAAAATTTGAACGCTCGATCGGACTCCTAAATTTTAATTAACTCCTGGATAAATTAGTTTGCTTAGTTAATTTATTAAATTCTTCAGTCAGTTTTTTAAGAGAATCTTTATCTTTTTTTTCTTCAGCTTCCCGAATAGATAAATTAAGCTGGTCTAATTTTTCCCGCCAGTAACGCTTGCGCAATTGACTGAAACAAAATCTAATTTCCTTAACTGGCTCAAATTTATCTAATAAACTCTTTTGGGCTTCTGTTTTAAAAACAAGTTCATCTAATTGATTAGCTAAATTAATAGGTAATCTCTCTCGGAAACTTTTTAAATTATTCCCCTTACCTTTGCCTTTCTTTAAATTTTTGAATATTTCCGCTAACTCGGAATTAATAAATAAATAAGCTGGCTCCCTTTTAAACCTTTTTATTTTTCTTAAATTAGTCAGGATAAGACCTAAAGTATACTCTTCCAGATTAACTGCCTTTAACTGGCCGTTATCTTCAGTTTCTTGATCAATAGCAACATAATCAACTTGCTTTATTTTAGCCATTTCCTCAACTAAAACCGCCTCTTGAACCCTTAGTCGCCTGGCCAATTCCTGAAGCCAATGAGCCTGCTCAATCTTATTGAGAATCTTTTTGATTTCCGGTAAAAGAATCCGGCTTATTTCCTTTTTGCCTTCAATTGTTTGTCCGTCATATTTCTTTAAGGTGTTGGATAAATAAAATTCTATCAAACTAGTCGCTTGACTAACTAATTGAGACCAAACCGAAGAATCTTTTTGCAAGCAGTCAGCCGGATCCTGCTTTCCGGGCAAGTTAATCACCTTAGTATTAAAGCCAAATTGAAGAGCTAAATCAATTCCTCGTTTAGTGGCTATTTCCCCGGCTAAATCCATATCAAAAGCCGTGGCTAAATTTTCTGTATAGCGTTTGAGAATTCTTAGTTGTTTTTCCGTCAAAGCCGTCCCGGAACTGGCCACCACATTTTTAAAGCCGGCTTGATGAGCCATTAAAACATCCATTTGCCCTTCTACCAAAACACAAAGATTTTCTTTTTTAATGTCCAATTTGGCCTTGTTTAGTCCGTAGATAACCTGGCTTTTATCATAGATTAAGGTATTAGGCGTATTGATATACTTACCCATTCGGCTGTCTGGCTGCTCGGGATTTTCCCGGGCCGTAAAACCAATAACTAAACCGTTTAAATCATGAATAGGGAAAATAATTCGGTCGCGGAATCGGTCGTAATATTCGTTTTTTTCCTCTTTTTTAACAATTAGACCTGCCTTTGAAATTTCATCGTCAGAATATCCCCTGCCCCCTAAAAAACCTAACAAAGCTCGCCATCGCTTAGGCGCATAACCAATCTGCCATTCTTTAATGGCGGCTGCCTTTAAACCGCGACCAGCCAGATATTTTTGAATATTTTTACCTGCCTGACTGGCGGCCAACTGCTTGATAAAAAATTGATTGGCTAAATAACAAATTTCATAAAGCCGCGTTCTTTCAGTTTTTAATTTAGGGTCTACTTTTTTCAATTCTACCCCAGCCCGCTGAGCCAGCATCCGCAAGGCATCGCCAAATTCCACTCCTTCCATTTGCATAACAAAATCAAAAATAGAACCACCGGCCCCACAGCCAAAACATTTCCACATCTGTTTTTCAGGCGAAACCACAAAAGAAGGCATCTTTTCCGAATGAAAAGGACAAAGCGCCTTGTAATTCTGGCCGGCTTTCTGCAATCGAATATATCCCTGAATTACATCAACAATATCCAACTTATTTTTTATTTCATCTACTGGAGAACTAATCATATATTTCTAACGTTTGTATTCTACATTATTTTCATCTTCTCCTTTAAGTATTTTATCAACCATTTCAATTTCCTCTAAAATCCCTTTAATTAAATCGTATTTCTTAGCTTCTGGATAAGTGACCCAAGCATAATCAATATTATCTTCATCTAATTTTACCCGGCCTGACTTGTATGGACAATACCAACTTAGGATAACTACCGGCACTCCATCTGGTCTAATAAAGACAATATCTAGCAAGTACTTAATTTTTCCAACCTCCAAATTAACTTCTTCTATTATCTCTCTTCTCAAAGATTTCTCTAAACCAAAATACCACTGGCCCTTAGTTGTCTTTGGTGTGTTGATATAGTCGTCAGTCTCCAATGTGCCTCCAGGCACGGTCCACATTCCAGGAAAGGCATCCTCTTCCAAACTTCGCTGAGTAATTATGTATTCAATTTCGCCTTTTGTCTTTCGATAAATAATCGCCGTGGAAGCAATCCGATGAAGTTTTTTATCCTTGATTTTCATTTTTTCTTCTCCCAACGATTTTTGTCTCTTTTATTAAGCTTTTCTTTCACTATTTTTTTAAAGGCCTTATCTAAATCTATCTTTTTTGAATTAGCTAAACAGACCAGCGTAAAAATAACATCAACTATTTCATCTGACATTTCTCTAACTCTCTCATTGGATTTCTTTCTCTTTGGGCCGTAAAGATGGTTAATTTCTCTAGCCAACTCGCCGGTTTCTTCCATCAACTGAACCAATATCTCGTGCGGCTTAAAATAGCCAATCTTACACTATTTAACCAATCATCAACTTGTTTTTGAATTTCTTTTAAAGGCATGATTTTATCTTTGGCGACTATAAACCATATTTTCCGAATAATTTTTTATAATTTTAGCACTGGTGAAATACATCTTTTCCGGCAATTTGTCCAGAGCAAACCAACGCCACTCGGTTATTTCATCGGGTTCCATTACTTTCGGTTTACCTTCAAATTCTTCGGATAAAAACCCAACAGTCACAAAATGGGCGTCGCTAACCCGCTCGTTGGTTAAGCTGATAAATTTTAATTTATCCTGATTGATTTTGATGTTGGTCTCTTCTATCACTTCTCGGGCGGCCGCTTCTTCAAGGGTCTCGCCAAAATCAATTTTGCCCCCCGGCATAGTCCAAGTGCCTTCACCGTGAAGCGCCGAATCGGCTTTTTTGGGGTCATCGTGCCGCTTACCCAAAAGAACTTTATTGTCTTTTAAAATCATAACGCCAATACCGGCCCTAACAACATTTTTTTTATCTTGAGGCATATATTTATTAAATTAAAAAAGCAAATTATTTCAAAATTGCAAACTGGCGGAGAGGGAGGGATTCGAACCCTCGATACCTTGCGGTATGCCGCCTTTCCA
>CAZPQT010000004.1:0-29234 GCA_964589195.1 uncultured Candidatus Saccharibacteria bacterium | reverse complement strand
TAATAATCTGATTTTCGTCCTTCCAAAAACAATCTATCTTTTAGTCAATGGCTGGGTTTCGGGGATTCGAACTTTCGTTCAATCCAGTAAAGCCTTTCAAGGGTTCTGAACTAGGTGCCCACGGTGGGTAGCACAGAGATCCAGAACTAAATTTATTATTAATTTAAAGAGATTCTATAAACTCATCAATTGTCTTATATCTTTCTTTAAATATTAAATAGAGGCTTTCTGGCTTTTCCGGTTCTCCGATAAGGATTAGGTTCTTCCCAAAACCATAGGCAATACCTGCTTCAATATGAGCAGAAGTTCCAGCCGGAAGTAAAAGTATTACATTCTTGGCGTTTTTTAATCCAATTAAATCTTTTTCAAATATTTCTTTAAAATATTCGTCGTTAAAAAAGTCCTTAGTATTTTCAAAAACAGCCATCTGCTCTTCTGGTTTGGCATCAGGATTATCCTTGTCAGCTGGTATATTGCAAAAGTTATAACAGGTCTTCCCTTTTTCTAATATTTTATTAAACAAATATTCACACTGATTCTTATTTCTAAATTTAGAAATTATAGTATAATCTGTCATTGTTTTTATCTGATTATCTCTAAATGATCTTACTCAAATCCCCGTCCAGAACTACATCGACCATAGCTTTAATCTCGTCAACATAAGATATTTTTTCTGGCATAGGGTTTAATAAAAAGACTTTTTTATCATTTACATGAGCAAAGCCAATCTCCATTAAGGTATTACCACCAACATAATTCTTTATTCCTTTTTTATCAAAGTTACAGACCAAAACAGCATCACCGCTCTTAATACAATTATGCCACCATTTAATATAGTTATACTTTCTTTTGATCTCACTGCTCTCCATGCCCTTATAAGCATCAATTAATTGCGATGCCTTTCCTTCGGCAATACCAAACATCTCTTTATGCATCATCGGTTGATGACCTAACTTTTCAAGTTGATGATAAATATTAACTAACTCTTTAGCAAATTTTATACTTCCACAAATCGTAATTCTCATGATTGTTTATATTACTTCTAACTCTTTTAACCACTCGTACCAAACCGGCTCAATTCCTGGTGATTTCTCCCATTCCTTCTCTTTAATCTCGCCACGGATATATTTTTCAGTTCTTTCAGCCAATTCCTTTAACTTTTCTTTGTCATAAAAACCAGCTTGCTTTGTTTCTTCCCGGCTTCTTTTTATCTCGCCTTCTGTTTCAACTTCGTAAATCTTCCAATAATGCCAAGTTCCATCTTCACGGCGACAAGGGTTATCTTTTCTACCTTCAATCAATAAACGAATATCCTTTGTTTTTAATCCTACTTCTTCTTCCAATTCGCGTCTAGCCGCTTCTTCAAACGAATCACCTCCATCAACATGGCCTGCCGGCGGAGCAAAACCGAAAGGCGGCTTCTTTCTTTCAATAAGCAACAATTTGTCCTCTTTCCAGACCAACATTCCTACGCTTTTATGATCGCATATCTTAGTCATAAGCTATTTTAATTTTTTAACTAATTCTCTTGGTGTTTTAATAATTTCTCTGATTAAAACCTGACGGCATAATTCGTCTTTATCTTTTGATAAAGCGTAAATCGGTTTTCCTAAAGCAACAGCACAACCCATCTCCAGAGTTGTACTGATTCCCGAATATCCTCCTTTGTTAAAAACGAAAACCACGTCTGCCATTCGGATTTTATAGAAATGGTCAAAAGTCAAACCAGCACTGACGAGTTCTTTATAGCTTTCGGACATACTATTCCATTCGTCTTTTCCTCTGTGTAAATATGGCTCATAAACAACTACCCCCAATTCCTTGAGCTTTTGGGCGAATTTTCTCATTTCTGGTTTGAAGCGGCTGCTGCCGCAAATGACTACTGATTTCATGCTACTTGTTCCGAATCCCGGACAGGTTCGGGGTTTTTGCTAAATTTGGCGACCTCTGATTTTTGGCTTTTTTAAGCGAAGAAACGGGTCTGCACGATAAAAAATATGCTTGGCTGGGGAAGAAGGGATTCGAACCTCTGCTCCAATCCAGTAAAGCGTTTCTAGGCTTTCTGGCTTAAAAATTAGGGAGTGCCCATGGTGGGTAACACATAGGTCCAGAAACACATTTTTCCTTTATCTTATCATTATAATTGACTTTTATGGTTATATCAAGCACTATAATACTAAGGAGGGCCAAAAGCCCTTTTAAAAATGAATATTGAAATTTAGATGAAAAACAGAGTTTCAGAAATTCTTGAATATATATAATACAAAGGAGGCAAATCAAATGAGCAAGTATGCAAAGTTAGGAATTGACGCAAGTAAGAAAAAAGTTAGAAAAGCATTTAAGGGATATATCCATAATGACTTTCCCGGCGCGTTTGTGAATATTGTTCGGGATTCTCAAAATCCTGGTCGGGTATTTACGCAACACATGGACGGTGACGGAAGCAAATTCCTTCAGCGAATCCTTATTTTCCTTGAGACCGGCGACGTAAACGTAATCTGCGGCGTAGTAGATGACGGTCTACAAATGAATCTGGGAGATATCGCTGCTAGCGGTTTTGTTTTTGGGAAAATCGTAGTTACGGATGTTATTAACATCAACAAAGCGAATGTCCCCAAAGATGAAATCATGGAACAAATTGGCCGACGGTTTGCCGAGCTAATGGAAGAATACCGAGCTCAAGGATTCAACATCTATTTTCTGGGCGGCGAAACCGCCGACTTACCAGATCAAGTGAATAATGCTGTTTTTGACGTTACGGTTTATGCTGAGGCAAAAGAATCAGAGATTATCGCCGGCAACACTCAACCCGATAATAAAATCTGGGGGTTCGCCAGTGACGGCCAAGCATCCTGGGAAAATGAACACAACTACGGCATTATGGCAAACGGCCTGACATTGGGCAGAATTGGCTTAATATGGAAAGGGTATACCGAAAAATACCCTTATTTAGGCAGACACGAAGGACGCTATAAAATAGGCGAATACAACGGCAACTTCAAGGAAATACCGATCAGCCATGCTTTAATATCACCTACTCGCCAATGGGCCATTTTAATCCGGCTGATTCTGGAAAAACTCAAGGAAAAAAATGCGTATTCTATGTTGCATGGAATCACTATTAACACTGGTGGCGGAGCGACTAAAATTATTCACCTCGGCAAAAACATACTTTACAAAAAGAAAATGCCCTTACCTTCCCCGATCTTTCATATAATCCAGCAGGAAACCGGAGAATCATGGCACGATATGTTCCAGACATTCAACTGCGGAGTCGGCATCGATATCGTGGGAGAAGACAATCCTGTATTCAAGTCGGTCCTTCGAGAGGTATCCGAAACGACTAACGTAAACCTATTCGACCTCGGAAAATGCGAGTCTTATGCCGGAGAAGAAAACAAAGTAGTACTGGAAACTACCTTCGGCACATTTGATGACTATCGATAAAAACAGTTCTCTAAACTCAAACAAAAACAAAAAAGGAAGAGTCGCAATCGCTCTTCCTTTTTAATTTCATTGATTTTTTAGACAATACGACCGCTTTTTTCGAATCCTTAGTGGGTGTAAAATTTGACACCTCGTTTTTTGGCTTATTTAAGCCACTTCGGTCGCTGCTGACGTTGGCTGGGGAGGTAGGATTCGAACCTACGATCATGGATCCAGAATCCATTGCCTTACCGCTTGGCTACTCCCCATCAGACCTCCAAATATCTTCGGATGGCTACCCAACTGCTGATGGTCCCCAAGGCAATACCGATAGCGATTTGGAGAAAGAAAAGAGTCAGAAAGTTTGTCTGGAAAAAGTAGTAAAGGTCAGTGCCCGGCAGATAGGCGGTAATCTTAGGCGCCAGATACCATAACAGAGGATGTAAAATAAGTAAAGAAATTACGGCGGCAATAATACCGTAAATAATCCCTTCAATAATAAAAGGGCTACGGACAAACCAATTACTTGCCCCAACTAATTTCATTATTTTGATTTCTTTGCGAGCGCTGTAGATAGTCAGGCGAATGGTGTTAAAAGTAACCACCACGGCTAAGATAGCTAAAATAATTAAGATGATTAAGCCGGTTTGACGAATTGTCTTAGTAATAGAAGATAATCTGGTGATGACTGCTTTATTTTCCAGATAGTTAATCTTGTCAATAATTTCCTGATATTTACCTTGATTAAAAAATTTAACGATTGTTTCGTATTGAGAAGCAGTCTGGGCTTTAACGTTTAAGGCGGCTTCCAGAGGATTGCTATCCAGTTCCTTTAAACTCTGCATTAAAACCTGGTTATCCTGATGTTTATCTTCAAACCTTTTTAAGGCCTCTTTGGCGGAAATATATTCAACGCTGCGGACTTCGTCCAGTTTAACTAATTCTTTTCTCGTCTCTAAAATATCTTCTTCGGGAGTATCTAAATGAAAATAAACGCTGATGTCAATTTTATCTTCCAGATTGGTAATTAAAGAATTAATTAAAACATTAACTAACAACAAACTAGTAATGGCAAAAATAGCTAAACTGACCATGGAAATAGCCGCCACAGAAAGCCATTTATTCCGCCAAAAACTTAAACAACCTGACTTGATAACTCGCATTAAATTAGTAAGCATATAATTTAAATCCCTCTTAAACCAAGAATATTCCCTGAGTACGTTTGGATTTTAAAGGATGTATCTGCCTCCTTCTTCATCTCTAATTACTCTGCCTTTTTCTAAAATAATCACCCTTCTTTCCAAGCCATTAATAATTTCTCGGTCATGAGTGGCTAAGATTACTGTAGTCCCTAATTCATTAATCTTAATCAAAAGACGAATAATTTCCCAGGTGTGAAGACCATCTAAATTACCAGTTGGTTCGTCAGCAATGAGAATCTTTGGTCGGTGAGCTAAGGCCCGAGCAATGGCTACTCGCTGCTTTTCACCGCCAGAAAGCTGATCGGGAAAATGGTCAGCTCGTTCCGATAAATTGACTAATTTCAAAAGTTGAGGAACATCTCGCTCAATATCTTGATTGGTCCGAGCGCCGACTTCCATGGCAAAAGCAATGTTCTCGTAAGCTGTTTTATAAGGCAAGAGCTGAAAGTCCTGAAAAACCATGCCGATTTGCCGACGCCAAAAAGGCAAATCTCTGTCTTGAATTTGAGAAATATCATGATTGTGCCAAAAAACCTGACCTTGAGTTGGCAGTTCTTCCCGAATTAATAATCTAATTAAAGTAGATTTACCGGCCCCGGAACGACCAGCCACCGAAACAAACTCTTTCTCATTGATAATTAAATTGATGTCTTCTAAGGCCCGGCAATCTGACGAATATATTTTTGAAATTTGTTTGAATTTTATCATAAGGACTTTACTTCTGCCTCAATAAATTTATCCAGTTTGCCATCTAAAACCGCTTGAGGATTGCCTGATTTTATGCCAGTTCGATGGTCTTTAACCATTTTATAGGGATGAAGAACATAAGAACGAATCTGACTACCCCATTCAATGGCCGTTGATTGGTCCTTTAATTTACTTTCCTCTTTCTCTTTGTTTTTTAACAAATATTGATGGAGTTTACTATAGAGCAACTTCATCGCTTGCTTCTTATTGGCGCCTTGGAGACGTTCATTTTGACAGGCCGCGACTAAACCAGTTGGTAAATGAGTAATTCTGACAGCTGACTCGGTTTTGTTGACATACTGACCGCCCGGTCCGCTGGCTCGGTAAGTATCGATTCTTAAATCTTCCGGCTTAATGACAATTTCCTTGACTTCTTCAAATTCCGGCAAAACCTCAACTAAGGCAAAAGAAGTATGGCGAAGATGATCTGTATTAAATGGCGAAAGCCGAACCAACCGATGAACGCCTGATTCGCCTTTTAAATAACCATAGGCATAAGGCGACTCAACAATTAAAATAACATTTTTTAAGCCGGCTTCTTTACCTTCCTTGATTTGAAGAACCTGGGCAGTCCAGGACTGGCTTTGACAATACTTCAAATACATTCGCAACAGCATCTCCACCCAATCCTGGGCATCTGCTCCTCCCGCTCCGGCGTAAATTGATAAAATGGCCTGGCGCTTATCATACTGACCCTTTAATTTTTCAGTCAAATCCTTCATTGGCCCAGTTTACCATATTTTCTGGTTAGAGTAAATGAACACTATTTTTCTTTAATTTGATTAATATCATTAACGGTTATCCAAGCAGACATAGCGCCAAAACCACTTTTATCTATGTTAAATGGCTTGATTTTTTGCGGATTTCTAAGAAAAACCAATAAACAGTAATTTTTATCTTTGAACATTTGGTAATATTTATCAATTTCATCTATATCAAGACCGTCTCTTGCCCCATATTTCTGAAGAATTTGTTTAGCTTTTGGTGATGTTAAATCCGGATATTGAATAATCTTAGAAACTTTTGTTTTTATAGTCACCGGCTCCCCAGAATTTTTAAAATAAATAATATCTCCTTTTTTAATTTTATCCCAAGGAGAATATTTATTTTTATACCAACGAGATTCAATCGTTTTTTCTCCGGTTAAAATCTTGGGTAATAATCCCCAGGATTTTCTCATGATAGCCAAATGATACATAATCAGAGCCGAGGGTGGGATTTGAACCCACGACCTACACGTTACGAATGTGTTGCTCTGCCACTGAGCTACCTCGGCTGGAGCGGGTGAAGAGAATCGAACTCTCGTCATCTGCTTGGGAAGCAGACGCTCTGCCATTAAGCTACACCCGCCTAAGGGGTAAAAAAATACTCCCACCATTTCCAAAAATTGGTTGTCTCATTACTGACCTCGTCTTCAGTTTCCGCTACTATTCTTTTATCAACTTCGGCCCCGGCCGTTTGAGAAATAACCACTATTTTTTCACCTGGCTTTTTTAAATTAAGTTTCAGACGAGCCTCTTTCTCTAAATAAGAACCTTCTTGAAAATATTCCATTAAATCAGCCATTTGCTGATTTTTTCCTTCCAATTGTTCAATTTCTGATTTCAACCCATTGATTTCTTTAGTCAATTGATATTTACGATAACTTTCCTGACCAAGACTAATAATTAAACCGATTAAAGCTAAAATGATAAAAAACAGAAAAACTTTAGAACTGAGAAGTTTTTTGATAAAATTTTTGACTGGTTGGGTCATTTATGTTATTATCTTATGGCGATTCATCTTAAGGGAATATCGATGAAAAAAGTAACTCAACAAAAACTTTTCCGTTTAACTTGGATTATTTTAGCTGGATTAGTAGTTCTAAGTATGATTGCTTTTTTGCTGATTCCTTTGTTATAGTAATATAATAACAGAAATAGTCAAAAAGGCAATTGTCAGTTCTTTGGTTATTAACTTAACAAATAAAAGGAGGGGCAAAAGGATGGATTATGATGGGTTTGTTGAGAAATGTCGTTTCTGTGGCGGGAATGTTGTGACAGTCAGAAAACCAGAAACCAATTGCTATTTTTTTAAATTCGAAGGGACTCCAGAAGTAAAAAAATGTAGCCGCTGCCAAAGGACTCTTAGAAAGGAAGATATAGTGCTTTCACGGCCCAGTGAAACATTAGGCTGGGCTCCAACCTAATCCGCATCCATCAATTGTTACAAAAAGACCCTGGCAATGACCAAGGTCTTTTTTCGTATCTAAGGTCAGACCCTTAGGCTATTTCTTCAAGACCTTCAAAAAAACATCTTGGGGAATGCTCACTCGGCCGAATTCCTTCATCTTTTTCTTGCCTTTTTTTTGTTTTTCTAAAAGTTTTCTTTTTCTGGTATAATCGCCACCGTAAAGACCAGCGATAACATTTTTTTTCAAAGCGCTAATTGTCTGACGGGCAATAATCCGATTATTAACTACTACTTGAAGAGGAACAGTAAATTGCTGGCGAGGAATAAATTTTTTCAATTGTTCAACCAAAGCCCGGCCTTGGCTATAGGCCTTTTTTTGATGAACGATTCTGGAAAAGGCCTCTACCTTCTCTCCAGCTATCAGAACATCTAACTTAACCAAATCAGCTGGTTGATAGCCGACCAGTTGATAACTCATTGAGGCATAGCCAGCGCTAGTGTTTTTTAACTGGTCATAAAAATCAACAATAATTTCATTCAAAGGAGCCTGGTATTTAATTAAAACTCGTTCGGGAGTTAGATATTGAGTGTCTTGGTATTGGCCTCTTGTCTGGGCCAATAATTTCATCACCTGACCTAAGTATTGGTTAGGGGTAATTATTTCCAAACTTAGCCAAGGTTCTTCAATCTCTTTGATTTTATTTATCTCCGGAAAATCAGCTGGTGACGAAATGAAGTGTCTTTCTTCTGGCGATTTAGTTATCACTTGATAATTAACTGACGGCGAAGTAACCACCAAATTTAATCCATATTCCCTTTTCAATCTTTCTAAAACTATTTCCAGATGAAGCATGCCTAAGAAACCGCCGCGGAATCCCCGGCCTAATCCTTGAACAGATTCCGGTTGATACTGTAAAGAAGCATCATTTAATTTTAATTTTGCTAAACCATCTTTCAACAAATCGTAATCATCGGTTTCGGCTGGATAAAAACTGGCAAAAACCATTGATTCTGGTTCTTGATAACCAGGCAACGCTTTAAGGGACTGTCCCTCAGCTCTTAAGGACTGTATCCGAGGGACAGTCCCTATAGTGTCACCTACCCGGCATTGACTAACGTCTTTTAAACCAGTAGCCAGATAGCCAATTTCACCTGCTCCAAGTGAATCTACCTTGGTCAATTGAGGTTTAAAGATACCTACCTCCATGACTTCAGTCAAGGTATTTGAAGCAAGCATCATTATTTTATCGCCTCTTTTAATCTGACCATCAACAATCCTGACATAAGCAATCGCCCCTTTATAGGAATCGTAATGAGAATCAAAAATCAAAGCCCTTAAGGCGCTTTTTGGACTACCGGTTGGTGAAGGAATTATTTTAATAATCGCCTCAAAAACTTTTTCTATATTAGTCCCTTGTTTGGCCGATATTTTGAGAACAGGCCCAAGGACAGTCCTGACAGGACTGTCCTTGAATAATTGAACAATTTCTTTTTCTGTTTCTTCTGCTCGGGCATTAGGCAAATCAATCTTATTAACCACCGGAATAATGGCTAAACTCTGCTTTTGAGCTAAATACAAATTAGCCAGAGTTTGGGCTTGAATACCCTGACTGGCATCAACCAACAAAATCGCTCCTTCCACCGCCGCTAAACTCCGCGAAACTTCATAAGAGAAATCAACGTGACCGGGCGTATCTATTAGATTAAGAATATATTTATCATACTCCATCCTGACTGGCTGCAGCTTAATGGTAATTCCCTTCTCTCTTTCCAAATCCATCATATCTAAAAACTGCTTCCTCATTTTTCTCTTTTCTATGGTTCCGGTCGATTCTAAAAGCCGGTCCGCCAAAGTTGACTTACCGGCGTCTATATGACTAATAATACAGAAATTACGGATATTTTGGCTTGCTATTGACATTGTTCTGGTTATGAAATATATTATCGGCAACTAAACATTGTAGGTTCTTTTCATCTTTTAATCAACCAAAAACATAGGAGGTTTAAAATGGCTATTGAATTACTAAGAGTAACCAAGGATTTAAGGAGTGTTTTGGGATTGAGTGGGTATCAACTGGAAGATTACCGAAAGTGCCTCGAAGTCATTAAATGGCTCGATGAGAAAGAGGGAAAAAAGACAGTGCCCGAGAAAATTAAAGATGGTGGCATCAAAGAATTGAAATCCACCTTTGTAAAAATTGTTTCGGAGTATCTTGGAAAAATCGGGTTAGAGATTTTAGGAACAAGGGCTTATTTTCGACCAGACCACATCATGGATGTCCACTGTCAAGGCATCAAGATCATCATGGATAGGGAAAATTATCTGGATGGCTTTGAACCAGAATTGAAGTTCTTCATTAATCCAGAGATTCCTTTGGAGATTGAGGTGGCCTGTCAACTTAGACAAAATGGTATGACTCTTCTCTCTTACCTGATAAAACCAACTTTGCTTCATTATCTACCCACCCAAAACAATGGACTCGACTTGCCACTGGTTAAGATGGTCAAAGAAGAAGATCTAATAACCATCGCCAGCATTGAACAAATCTCAAGCTTCTTGAGAGACATGAAAATAGTTGCTCAATTCATCGGTACAGAAAAATTAGCCCAACTGGAAAAAGCTACAGAAGCCTTTGTTTTGGCACCACCAGAACTTAAGGAAGCGGCCAAGGGGATCTATGCCCTTACCTTTCTTAAAATACTGGGTAAAGAAATTTAGTCAATTCTTATCCCGGCTTGCCAAAAGCAGCTATAATCGTAAGAAGTTATAGCTGCTTTTTTTATCTATTGTTGTTTTCGCCTATCTCTTTCCCAGCCAAGCGGCCGAATAAAGAAGCTAAAAATATTTTCAACTCATCCAAACGGAAAAGCCAGGTGAAGAAGAAATAAATTAAAAGGCCAGCTATTCCGGCCAAGCCGCCTTGTATTAAAAGGCCTAAGCCAGTGGCTGTATTAACTAAAGAAGCTAAAAATTGTAAAGCCAGATAGGCGGTTAAAGCTGCTAAAAAAGAAGCGATAATCATTTTTATTCCGGAGACAAAGATATTCTTTTCATCTAATCCTTTGACTCCGCCCTGACGTAACGTTGGAGCTCCGCTTAAGGAATAATCTGTTATTTTCTTTCGTAAGGCAACAAAAAGCAAGAAAAGATAAAAAATACTGCCCAAAGAAAAACCTAAAGCTAAACCAGGTACGCCCAAAGAACGGCTCAAGAACCAGGCCGCGGGCAAACGGACTACGGTAGCCAATAAGCCGATTAAAAAAGGTGTTCGGGCATCTTCCCAGGCAAAAAAGCCGCGCAAAAAAAGTAAGATTAAGGCCTCAGCAAAAAGAGATATTGAGAAATAAGCTAAGGTTTGAAAAGTCAAAATAGTATCTTGCCAGTTAAAACAACCTGCGCCTAAAATAACCCGGACAATTTGAGCTCGCAAGATGATAAACAAGGTGGCCGAGGGCAAAGTAAAGAAAAGAATTTGGCGTAAAGTTAAAGAAAACGTTTTAACAAAACCGGTAATGTCTTTTTTTTGAGCAGTGGCTGAAAGTTTAGGAAAAGCGGCCAAAACAAAAGAAATGCCAAAAATACCCAAAGGGAAACTCCAAATATTATGAGCTAAATTATAGACAGCGATACTACCAACAACCAGAAAAGAAGCAAAGACAGTCATTACCCAAAAATTAATTTGGGAAAGACCTAAACTCAAAACTCGCGGCAACATTAATTTGAAAATTCTTTGAACCCCTTCAAATTTAAAATCAAAAACCGGCCGCCATCTAAAGCCGCAAAAGCAAGCTGAAGGAATCTGAATAAGCATATGACAGAAAGCCCCTAAAACAACACCGTAAGCTAAACCCATTAGACCAAAATAATTAACTAAAACTAAAGCGCCGAAAATAATGCCCAAGTTATACATAATTGGAGCTAGAGCATAAATCAAGAAACGGCGGAAACTTTGCAAGATGCCGCCGAAAACAGCACTTAAGCCCAAGAAGAAAGGACTCAAAAACATAATTCTGGTTAATTGAACAGTCAGTGATAATTTTTCTGAAGAAAAACCAGGAGCGACTAATCTGATTATCCAGGGAGTCAGAATTATCAAAAGAGCGCAAATAACTATCAGAGACAAAGCCATCAAATTAAGGACACTATTAGCTAAATACCAAGATTGTTTTTTATCTTTCTGAAGATATTGGATAAAAACAGGGATAAAACCAGCTGAAATTGCTCCCAAGACCAAAAGTGAATAAACTAAATCCGGCATACGGAAAGCCGCATAATAAATATCCAATTCATCGCCAGCCCCAAACTGACCAGCTAAAATCCTGTCTCGGAAAAGACCTAAGAACCGACTAACTAAAGAAGCCGCTCCTAAAATAACAGCGGCCGCGGCAATAGTTTTTGATTGGCTCTGGAAAATTTTTTTGAACATTAAAACTCAAAAGTCACTCCTAAAAATCTATCTAAACTCAAATCTGTTTCCATCTGCCAATGACCTGGTTCCGGCTTACCTTGTTCCGGATGCTGCCAGGAAATCTGCCAGTCAACCTGAAATTTTAACTGATGACTAAAATGACTACCCAAACTACCAGCCTGCTTTTGAGTTAATAAACTATAACTATCCGTTGACTTAGTCAAGTTAATTCTGAAGGGCAGTTTGTATTGATAAGTCAAAGTAACTGTCTCGCCTGGGCTAACATAAACCCAATTGCCAAAAACGGTCTTACCATTTTCTTCAAAAATATGAGTGCCGGTTTTTTGGTCAATAACCATCTTGCTTTCAATAGAATTAACCAAGGAGTCGGCTTTAAAGCCCTCTTCTTGATAATCAATTGGCGGCTGATAAATTTCTATGGTTTGGCCTTGAGCGGAAAGTAATTGACTGCCCAAGGGCAAATAAACTCTCAAATAATTAGCATTGACCCGATTCCACCAATCGTATTGAAAATGACCGCCTTGATGCTCTCTGGTTATAGTCAGGGTATCAATAATTGATCCATCTTCTTGAATTTCTGCTTGATGGTTAATTGTTTCCTTAACTACCCGGTCGGTTTTGTAACCATTAACATTGGAAGAAACCACACTTAAATAATCTTGAGCAGTGGTCAAAAGTTCTCCAGACCAGCCTTCTTGACTAACTAAGTTTTCCAAAGAGGGCTCCTTAAAATAGATTAAAATATGTTTTTCTTTAAGACAATCAAAAATAATTGATAGGGCCTCTTTTCTTTTTGAGGAAGATAATTGATTTAAGGCCTCAATAAATACAGGCGCCAAATCAGCTAAAATTCTCTTGGGCTGATTAAGTTCTTTATCATAATCAATTTCTACCTGGCATTGAATTAACTCAACAAAATTCTCGGCGGTAAAAGTAAGGTCATAAGCGGGCATGGCCAGCGGACCGGTTAATTTGAGCAGGCGTTCAATAACCGTTGGCGTCAAACTAATCACTCCATCAACTGTTGGGCCACCAGTTTTTTCATAAAACCAGGCTACTTTTTCAGCTGAAGTGGGAAAATCAGCAAACCAATTAGCATCATGCATTGACCAAGCGGTACTGATTTTTTGAATTGGCTGCGGCGGAATAATCTTCTCTCGCAATTGACCATCAATATTGTAAATTCCCTCAATAAGAAAGTCCTTGATGGCTCCCTTATTTAAAGTCAGCAGACCATAAGTGCCGATGAAACCGCCACTGGCTCGCAGTTCACTGTTATTTTGAAAAATTAATAAATACTGACGAGGATTATCTTGACCTAAAATACTCAAGAGAGCCGTTGAATAATCTTTAGCCTGACTAAGTATTTCTTCAACTAAAGGTAATTTTTCTTCTAAAGAAACAACGGCGGCTTGAATATCAGTTGGCAGAGATTCAACTTTAACTTGAGTTAATTCCTCTTGAGCTAATCTGATTCCAATCAAGGCCTGGATTAAATTATCTTGATTAATGGCCATTAAATCAGTCAAGGAATTTTCTTGGCTGGCCAGGATATTTCCAGCCGAACCAGCTGACCCGCCTTCGTTTGATGACTTCGGCGAGGCAAGATTGATTAAACTAAATAAGTTATTAAGGGAAAAACTATTTACGGCCGAAGCTAAATTTTGGCCAGCTTGAGCTAAATTTTCACCTACTTTGACTAAATGGCTGCCTGAAGAAACCAAATCTCCGCCAGGTAATTGCTCTAAAATACCTAAAGTCAACTGACCTAATTTCTGAATTTCCTCTTCGGCCTGAAGAAAATCAAAACCGGCCGAACTGAAGTTTTGAACAGCTTGCGGCCAGTCAGCTTGTTCTAATGATTCTTGAGCAGCTAAAAGATTCTGGTAAGCAGCCAAACTACTGCTAAGCACGTCTTTTTTAATGACTAAACCCTGACTAAGCCAAGCAGTCATTGGAATAATTAAAGAAATCAAAAAACCGGCCGCTAAAAAAATTAAAAATGATTTAAATTTAAATCGAAATAATCTAGGAGTTTTTTCAGGAACGAGACTCCTAAAGGATTTTTCAATGACTGGCTGTTTTGAAAATTGAATTGCCGGAGAGTAATCCCGGGAAGCGACTTCGGGAAAATAAAAATCCTCTAAAGAAGCAGTCGGGACAACGGCTTTATCGGAAACTTCAGGGACTTTATCAGGGACATCAGGGACAATCTCTTTTACTGCGTCCTTGTTCCAAGGACGCAGTAAAAGAGATTGTCCCTGATTGATTGATTCTTTGACTAAACTGATTTGCCTTTCCCCTAAAAGATTATCAGTTATTTCAATCTCATCTAATTCAGCTAAAATTTCTTCCCTAGTCGGTAATTCCTCAGTAAGTAACTGCCCAACTAAATCTTCAGCAATACTCACTGGAGATTCAGATAAAAATAACTCTGGTTTTTTTATTTCTATTGCCTTTTCTCTCTGCTTATTTTCTTGTTCAGTTCTTCCTTCTTTTAAATCTAAAATCATTTTTATCTTTTTAATTTTCTCTATATCTAAATCGCCCTGGTCAGTGACCGGTCTGATATCAAATAAAGTAGTAAGGATACGGCAACGCTTGGTCTCTTGAAATGTTTTGGGCATACGACAAAACGCCCTAATAAATTGGGACAATTTTATTATACCACATATTCATTTATTTATTACTGTGGACAAAATAAAAAATTCCCTGACAAGAATTATGAAGTCAGGGAATTTTTAGTCTTCATTGAAACCGCTCAGGTCTACTTTTTATACAAATTTGCATCATTATAAATCCTCAATGTTTCCTGAGCCATTTTTGACCATTGGTATTTTTGAATTCTTTTAAATCCTTGGTCAATTAATTCCTCTTGAAGTTTTTGAGATTTTAAAACCTGCTTAATTTTATCAGCCATTTCTTCGGTGTTTTCCGGGTCAAAATAGAGAGCGGCCCGGCCTAAAATCTCAGGCAAACAAGTGGCTTTTGAACAAACCACCGGTAAACCAAAAGCCATGGCCTCTAAAGGAGGCAGACCAAAACCCTCACCTAAAGAAGGAAAAACATAAAGCGAAGCGTTTTGGTATAAAATATTTAAATCGGAGTCAGAAACAAAATCTGTAAAAATTATTTTTGGGCCTTGAAAGCCCAAATTTTCAGACCAATTTTTCAGCCGTTGATAAAAATAATCCAGTTCACCGACTAAAACTAATCGGTAATCCATTTGCTTATCTTCGGTTAATTTCTTAAAGGATAAAATTAATCGTTCTAAGTTCTTATGAGGATAAGCGTTGCCGACATACAGAAGGTAGGGCTTGCCCAGCGATAGTCCCGACTTAGACAGGGACAGTCCCTTAGGGACAGTCCTTGAATCAAGGACTGTCCCTAAGGGACTGTCCCTGTGGGCTATGTCCCTACGCGCGGGCGCTCCTTCATAAACCACCTTTATCTTCTCTGGCTTAATTTTTCCGCCAGAGGCGGATTCGCTTTTGGCAAAAAAGTATTTTAAGATATCTTTCTTGGTATAATCAGACACAGCAATAATTTTTTTAGCCCGTTTAATTGCCAAATAAACAACTAAACGGTAAGCTAAATTTTTTAGCCAGTATAAAAATGGATTAAGCGTGGAAGCCCGCCGAGTAGGAAATCTTCTCAGGACTAAATCGTGAATAGTGACGACAAATGGTTGGCAACAAAAAACGGGCACGTTAAAATGAGGATAGTGCATTAAATCAACTTTGGCCTGCCAAATTTTTATAGGCATTAAAATCTGCTCTGGCAAGCCATACCATCGATAATCAGCTAAAACTTTTTTGAAATTAGGATTGCTCGGCTGGTACTCGTTCCAGTTGTCCCGGCGAAGAAAAATTACATATTGATTAGATAAATCAACTTTTTCCAGATATTCAACCAGCTTCTGGAGATAGCGACCTAATCCTTTTTGTTTAGGCCCGTAAAAACGGGCGTCGATACCTATTTTCATTTGACTTTTTAGAGAATTATTGATATTCTATAGAAAAGTTCTTTTCTTAATTAGCAAATCTAAAAATGAGGTGAGTATGAAAAGAGAAAGAATAAAAAATAAAGTTTTTTACATAAAAGGAGTTCCCCCAAAAAGCAAGCTCACAGAAGTTCTGATTGTTATTTCTGTCTCGTTGGCAACGGCCTTCGTTATGATGAAATTTCTCCAATAGAAACTACATGATTAGACCAATCCAACCAGGTTGGTCTTTTCCTTTCACTGTTAAAAATACTAATATTTATCTCCGTTGACCTTTTTCATCATTCTTCGTAAAATTACATATAGTCCTAATTAATATAGTACCTTAAAAAGGGTTATAAAATGAGAGAGAAAATCAATAAAATACGGAGAAGGGAAAACTGGTAGCGAAAGGCACTGGTGATAGATTTAAAATATTTTTGTCTTGCCTTGATAACCGCTCTCCTTCTTTTTTGGACATTTGGGGATTCTTTATTAAAAATGAGGTGATGAAATGGAAATAATTTACGGAATAATGGCCATCGGCGCAGGGCCAATATTTCTCCTTTTGTTCATTAGTCCATTAATAACCTAAAATTCATAAATCGGTTAAGGTAGTCAACGCGGCTACCTTTTTTTATTCGGTCAACGTCTTTAATGTTTCTCGGGCGCACTTTGACCAAGAAAACTTTTTGGCTTGGACAATGCCTTTTTTAATAAGTCGCTCCTTTAAATTACTATCAGTCAAAGCCATTTCCATGGCCCAGGCCAATTCATCAATATTGTAAGGATCAATCATTAAAGCGCCCTGACCAACTACTTCTGGCAAAGAGGAAGTGTGAGAAACAATTGTTGGCAGACCGCAAGCCATGGCTTCTAATGGTGGAAAACCAAAGCCCTCAAAAAAACTGGGATAGACAAAAAGTTCGGCTAAATTGTAAAGATAAGGCTTGTCTTTATCTTCAATAAATCCAGTAAAAATTATATCTCGACTATATTTTGATTCTTGGGCCGTTTTTAAGATGTCCTTATAAAGCCATCCGTTGGTTCCGGCAATAACCAATTTTATCTGGGAACTTCGCTTTCCCTGGCTTTTCAATAATTCAAAGGCCTTGATTAGACCAATAAGATTTTTGCGAGGTTCAATAGTTCCAAAATAAAGAACAAACTTATCTGGTAAATTATATTTCTTTTTTAATTTGATAATTGATTGGGCAGTTAATTTGGGAATGTCATCTCCATTTTTAATTGGCCTAAACTGCTTCCCTACTCCAGAATAAATCACCTTTATTTTCCCCGGCTCAAGACCAAAAAGATTAATCAAGTCATCTTTAGTTGATTGAGAAACAGCGATAATTTTATCAGCTTTTTTAGCTTCTTGCTGGGCGGTCATTAAAAATCTCTGCCATAATCTTTTTCGCCGGGAAAAAAAAGCTGGATATCGCTCAAAAGATAAATCATGAAAAGTAATTATTTTTTTAGAGCCGACTGATAGAGGAGCTGTAAAAAAATGGGGGTTAAAATAGAGGTCAAAACCGCCCAATAATTTATCGATTTTTGGCTGATGAGCATAGCGGGCGGCCATAAAAAAAAGACGGTTGGGAATTCTGAAATCTTTTAACTGAACGTTATTTAAAGAAAGCCAGGGATAACTTAGTTGAACTTTTTGATAGGCATTATAAAAAAGCTTGAAATTAATTTTTGGTTCCAGCGGCAAAAGCTCGGATAAAAGATTAATTGTATATTCTTCAACACCGGTCCTGGTGCCGCGAGCGAGAACTCTAATGTCAATTCCGATATTCATTATAGTAAGTAATAGCAAGGACTTCCTGCAATCAGGGACTGGATTCCTCCACAAGGACTGTCTCTTGGGGACAGTCCTTGATTACTTAATTGCAAGTCCTTGATTCTTGATAAACCCTATAATCTTTTCTTTAAATCTTTCCTCATCAAATTCCATGGCTTTTTCTCTAATCAACTGGGGGTTAAAATCAGCTGATTTAAATCTTTTCAGGGTCTCAATTAAATGTTCTGGGGTTTGTTTTTCAAAAAATAAACCAGTTACTCCTTCTTTAATGGTCTCCAAAGCTCCACCAGCTCGATAAGCGATAACTGGCCGACCAGCGGCCATCGCCTCAACGACCATCATACCGAAATCCTCTTCTTGAGGAAAAATTAATGCTTGACAATGAGCGTAATACTCTTTTAATTTCTCATCTGAAACTAAACCAATAAATTCTATATTATTTTTAGCTTGTCTCTGTAAGTTTTTTCTCCCCGGCCCATCGCCAACAATCTTCAAAGGCCAACCTAATCGGTTAAAGGCCTCGATACCTAAATCAAAACGCTTGTAAGGCAAAAACCGACCGACCATCAAAAAATAATTATCTAAATTTGAACTAATCTTAAATAAATTGGTCTTAATTGGCGGATAAATAACTATTGAATCATGATGATAATATTTCTTGATTCGCTTAGCCACAAATTGGGAATTAGCAATAAATTTATCAACCCGTTGAGCAGCCTGTTCATCCCAAAGCCGAATATAGTTCATAAAAAATGGGATAACTTTTTTAACCAATCCGGGGTAACCAAATTCTTCAATATATTTATGGGAATCATCCCAGGCATAGCGAATCGGCGTATGACAATAACAAATGTGAAGGGTCTTAGCTGAAGTAATCACCCCCTTGGCGTAACTGGCTGAATCAGAAAGGACTAAATCATACTGAGCCAGGTCAAACTGTTCAATAGCTAAAGGCATCAACATTAAAAAAGGACGATGATGAGATTTAAGCAAAGGGATTTTTTGTAAAAAAGATGTCTTAATCCGGCGGTTTTCAAAGGCATAGCCAGTTTTCTCTTTATGATAAAGCAGGGTGTAAATCGGCGCTTTTGGGAAAATTTGACAAAAGGCTTCTAATACCCTTTCGGCCCCTCCGTATTGATTTAGATAATCGTGAACTAAAGCAACGCGCATTTATCCAACAAATAATTTAACAGGCCGATCTATCCCTCAATAAAACAACCCAGGTCTTTAAAAAGATTTTTAAGTCCATCAATAAAGACCAGTTTTCCACATAGTAAGTATCTAATTTAATTTCTTCTTCAAAAGGTAAATCAGAACTACCACTAACTTGGGCAAAGCCGGTCATGCCTGCCTTAATAGCTAAAACCTTTTTATGATGTTTTTGATATTGAGCTATTTCATCCGGCTGATGAGGCCGGGGCCCAATCAAGCTCATTTCTCCTTTGAAGACATTAATTAATTGAGATAATTCATCAATCCGATATTTGCGCAAAATTTGACCAACTTTAGTTATTCGTGGATCATTCTTCATTTTAAAAAGAGGACCATCTTGTCTTTCGTTATAAATCCATAATTTTTTTTTCATCCCCTCGGCTTCTTTAATCATTGAACGAAATTTGTAAAGTTCAAATTCTTCCCCTCGGCTGATTCTTTTTAATTTAACTAAAATTGGTCCAGCTGAATCCAATTTAATAACAAAAGCAATCAGTATAAAAAACGGACTTAATAGAACCAAGCCAAAGAAAGCGCCAATAAAATCAATGATTCTTTTAATAATCTTCCCCCAACCATCCAAAGCAGTTCGCTTTAATTCAACCATCGGCACATCGCCCAAGGTCTCTACCGAAGTGTTACTGGTCAGGGTTTGAAAAAGATTAGGGACAAACTTGAAAACTAAATGATTTTCTTCGCAAAAATTAACTAATTCCAGAATCTTTTTTCTGGACCAATTAGGGTCGGCCAAAATAACTTCTTCAATGCCCGGATTATTGGCTTTGGCTTTAATTTCTTCTATATCCGGTTCGATTAAATTAGCCACTAATTGATAACCCAGGTTGGTTTGTTCTTTAATATTTTGAACAATTTTTTGACTGAGGCCGTCTTGACCGACCACCAAGACCCGTTGAGTGCCAAAATGATACTTTCTCATTAAATATTTCTGCCAATGACTGACTAAAAGACGACCAAAGCAGACAAAGATAACAGCCATTAACCAACCGGCTAAAATAAGGAAGCGGGAATCAAACCACTGGCGACGAAGGAAGATATAAAAAACTAAAACAATAATGCCGGCTGAAAGACCAATAACAATTTTAAAAAAATCTTCTAAAAAAGGCCGGCTAAGTTTAATTTTATAAAGACCGACCAAGGCAAAAACAATTAGAAGAAAAAGAGCCACGCCAATAACCAAAATAAAATAACGACTAAAAGGAAGATTTAAACGGAAAAGAACTGGTCGATATTGAGCCAGCCAAGGACTGGTCCGTAAAGAATAAGCCGCTAAACCAGCCCCTAAAATCATTAGAAAATCTAAAGGGACTAAAACTGAAGTAAAAATGAGTTCTGACTTTTTCATTGATTTGATTTTAATGATTTTTGAGTAAAAAATCAAGGAGGAGAGCATAACTCCGCACTTATTTTACAGTTATTCGCATCAAGTTCAGAATCTCAAATTAATAAAAAACACGTCATCAGACGTGTTTTTTATTGCCCAAGCAAGTAATAAGCCGGGTTCTGTCGAGGATAGTCATCTATCTAGGCCTATCATTACTGATTGGCTCGAGCGAGCTACTTTTCATCAGTCACCTTAGGCGACTGGTTTGCTCTTGCACCAGGCAGGGTTTACCACATCGCGGCGTCTCCGCCGGATGAGAGGGGTCTTAATCCCTCACTTTTCACCTTTACCCCACTCAAGGAGATTGCCCCTTAAGCGAAGAAATATTGTCTCTGTGGCACTTTCCCTATTCTTACGAACGGTGGGCGTTACCCACTGCCTTTTTTATCCCGCAGTATTGCGGAATTTGGTGCCCGGACTTTCCTCCCCACAGTATTGCGGAGCGACTACCTAACTTACTTGGACTGTTTTTATGCTATCACATCAATAAAGTCTTGTCAAATAAAAAAGCCCTTTGGTCTTATTATCTCCAAGGGGCATATTTTTCATATCTCCTTCTATACTGATTTTAATTTTTCAAATATTTTTCTTAATTCTGGAACAACTTCAAACCCTTCGGCGCCCTTATCATCAGGATGCTCTTTTTGTTCCTTTTTTAAACAATCCAAAGCCTTAACAATAACATCCTTACATTCAATGATTTTTAACGAATCATCTTCGTCAATTATCTGATAATTTTCCAGCGTAACCCCCATCTCTTCAAGAATCCTTCCTACATTCTGCAGATTATCAAGCAAGACATAACAACCTTGACAAAAAGTATCTGAAACGTTTAGAAGACCGGGATTATTACCCCTTTGGTTCAAACAAACGGTTCCGTTAATCCAGCATTGCATTTCAGACCTCCTTTTATTATTAATTAAGATAGAACTATTTACTTTTTAATTTACTTTATCACCTTAAACAAAATAGTCAAGGATAAAATCTATAAAAGAGTTTGAGTTTTTTCCTGATTATCTAAGGCCTGGTTGACTAATCGGTCAGCTTCTTTGTTTTGCTGGCGGGGAATGTATTTGAAATTAATCTGTTCAAAATCCAAAATTAAATTCCAAACCTTAAGAAACAATGGCTGGAGGTTTTTTTCTTTAATTTTATACTGATGATTCAATTGTTTAGCCACCAGCTCACTATCTAAGCGAATCTCAATTTCCATTGTCTTGGTTTTTTTCTTGCCAAAAAGAATTTTAACCTTTTTCAGAGCAAAAATAACTGCCTCATATTCAGCCTGATTATTAGTTGCCTGACCAATAAAATCAGAATATTTCTTAAGGGTCTGACCTTCTTGAGTGATAACTGCCCCAATGGCCGCTGGTCCGGGATTATCCCGCGCCCCGCCATCAGTATAGATAATAATTTTCATAAAGTTTTAACCTTTAAATCAATTATTTTCATCTGTAAATCCCTTGTTCCGTTCCACTCATCAACAATAAGCTCAAAAACTACATCAATTAAATCGCCGACTTTCAGTTCATCAGCCCGCTTTCCTAAATTAAAGCCGATTGCTTTAAAGGTTTTACCACTGTTTGATTGACTATTAAACATCATTAATTCCATTTTCAAATGGTAACCATTATTGCCAACCATTCTTAAATGAGCAACCTCTAAATCTTCAGCTAAAAACTTTGGCTCAGGATTAGCCCGACCAAAAGGAGCAAAAAGCTGAATCTGGTCATAATTCTGCCAACCAATTTCTTCTAAAGATAACTCTGCATCAATATCTAAATGAGGAATTAAATCTTCTTCTTTTAATTGAGTTTCAGCCATTTGATTAAAAATCTTTTTCACTTGCTCTGATTTTTCTTTTTTCATCCTAAAGCCAGCTGCTTCTTTGTGCCCGCCGAAATCATCAAAAAAATCAGCGCATTTTTCAATCGGTTTCATTAAGTTAAATTGAGGAATAGTCCGACAGGAAGCACGAATCATCCCTCCCTTTTCTTGATAGATAACTGTTGGCCGACAATATTTATTAGCGATCTTGCCGGCTACCAAACCGACCAGACCGACTGGCCAATCAGCGCTGCCTTCAAAAATTAATTTTGGATTGACTTCTTGGGTAATTTTTTTTTCTAAACGGCTTTTTACTTCTTGAACAATCTTATCAGTTAAGCTCTGTCTGGCTAAATTATTTTGATTAATTTGTTTAGCTAAACTGGCCGCTTCTTTTTTATCTTGAGTAATTAAAAGCTGGAAAGCCCAATTAGCGTGGTCCATCCGACCAGCCGCATTTAGGCGCGGCCCCAAAATATAGCCGAGGGTATAGGTATTAAGATTAGTTGCCGGCGCTTCCCCATTTAAAGATGGTTGAGTTAATTGAGGGGCTACTTGAGCTATTTTCATTAATTCCTGAAGGCCTGGCCATTTAGTTTGAGCTAAAACCCCTAAACCATATTTAACTAAAGTTCGGTTCTCGCCAATAATCGGCATAACATCAGCTACCGTAGCCAAAGCCACCAAATCAAGCAGCCATTTTTTTAGAGAATTCGTCTGATTATTTAAGGGAATGCCTCTCCTTTTTTGAGAGTCAGACTCCGAAATTAAAGCGCAGGCCAGTTTATAAGCGACGGTTGCCCCAGCCAATTCTTTAAAAGGGTATTTATCTCCCTTCTGCCAAGGGTTAATCAGGGCAACTGCCTTAGGTAAGCTATCTCTTAATTTATGGTGGTCAGTAATAATAATATCAATGCCTAAAGAATTAGCTAAGACCACCTCTTCAAAATCAACACTACCACAATCAACCGTAATAATTAAATTAGCCTTGGCTTTGGCTAATTCCTTAATCGCCTGCTTATTCAAACCATGGCCTTCTTTGGCTCTGTCGGGAATATAAATATCAAAATTTTTAACTTTTAAGGCCCGGAAGGTTAAAAATAAAATAGCGGAAGCGCAAACTCCGTCAGCGTCAAAATCTCCATAAATAACTATGTTCTCTTGCTTCTTAATCGCCTCAAGAATTCGTTTAACCGCCTTTTTCATTCCCTTAAGTAAAAAAGGACTATGAAAATCTTCCTGAAAATCAGGATTAAAAAATTCGTCAATCTGTTGTTGGGTCTTGAAACCGCGATTATAAAGAAGTTGAATGATTAAAAAAGAGTATTCGGGAAATTGTTTTAAAAAAGCGCTGGGCGCTTTTGGTTTAAGTTGCCAATTCATAATTATTCAAGAGCCTCTAGGCCCGGCAATTTCTCGCCAGCCAGAAACTTAAGCATCGCTCCGCCGCCGGTAGAAATATGGCCTATCTTATTTGTTAAATTTAGTTGTTCTAAAAGAGTAATTGTATCACCGCCGCCAACCACTGAAAAAGCCGGGCTTTGAGCCACGGCCTGGGCGACGGCTCGGCTGCCAGAAGCAAACTTAGCTACTTCAAAAACTCCCATCGGACCATTCCAAACAACCATTTTAGCTTGGGATATTATCCGATTAAAAAGCTGAATAGTATCCGGCCCAATATCCAAAATCATTTCCTTTTCTTCGGTCTGGCCCACCGGCATAATCCGACTAGGCGCTTGACCTTGAGCATTAATTGAGGCCACCACATCAACCGGAATATGAAGCTTAGTATCGGTTAATTCTAATTTCTTGACCTCATCAACCACCTCTTCTTCAACCACTGACTTACCGATAGCCAAACCCTTAGCCCTGATAACCGTATTGGCCAAAGCGCCTCCTAAAAGCAAATCGTCAGCTTGCTTCAAAAAGTTTTTAATTACTTTAATTTTAGTGGAAATCTTGACCCCGCCAATAATTACAACCAAAGGGTGAACTGGCTGAAGTAAAATTTTAGAAAGTGCTTTAATTTCCTTTTCCAGAAGTAAACCGGCGCAACTGGGCAAATATTGAGGCAAACCGACTATTGAAGCGTGGCCCCGATGGGCAGCTCCAAAAGCATCATTAACATAAACCTCTCCTAATTTAGCTAATTGTTGGGCAAAATCTGACTGATTATTTTTCTCTCCAGCCTGGAAACGCAAATTTTCTAATAAGAAAATTTCTCCAGCTTGAATATTTTTGAGCCGTTCTTTAACTTGCCCTCCCAAACAATCATCCAATTTGACCACTGGCTGGCCCAAAAGTTCCTCTAATCTTTGGGCCACTGGATTTAAACGCAAGCTTTCTACGATTTTGCCTCCGGGCCTGCCCAAATGAGCCAAAAGGATAATCTTAGCTTTTTGACCAAGTAAATAACGGATAGTCGGCAAAGCGGCCTCCAAGCGCCAGTCCTCCTTTTCGTCAACTCGCCCATCATCGCCCAGCGGAACATTAAAATCAACTCGGACGAGAACTCTTTTGTCTTTAAAATTAAAATCTCGGAGAAATCGCATTAAAAGTAAGGCAAGCTCAGGATATGCTTTTTTCAGCTAACGCGAAATTTCCCAGCGTGAAATTTCGCTGCAGTGAATTGCTCGCTCTTTTTGTTTCGCAAAAAACCATGCCCGCTCGCAATTCAATGCCGCTGAAAAAACATATCCCGAGCTCGCACCTTATTGTCCAACAACACTCTCAATAATCTTAACAAACTCTGTAGCATTCAAAGAAGCATGGCCAACTAAAACTCCATCCATTCTTGCTCCTTTGATATAATCATTGGCGTTCTGGCTATCAACACTTCCGCCATAAATAATTTTAACTTTATCAGCTGTTGACCGATTATAGAGTTTAGCCAAGGTCTTGCGGATAAACAAAGCTGCTTTCATGGCTTCGTTTGATGAACAAGGAAATCCGGTGCCAATCGCCCAAATTGGCTCGTAAGCAATTACTATTTCCCTGATTTTAGCCGCCGAAATCCCCAGCAAATCTTTTTCTAATTGCTCGCCAACCTTTAAACTCATTTCATTAAGCGGCTGACCTTGAGAATCAAAAGTATCTCTGACTTCTTCGCCAATACATAAAATAGGTCTAAGGCGAGTTTTTAAAGCCGTCTTAATTTTTCTGTTAATGAGTTCGTCGCTCTCTTGAAAATACTTTCTTCTTTCCGAATGCCCAATAATGACATATTGACAGCCCAAATTTTTAAGCATCAAAGGAGAAACCTGGCTAGTATAGGCACCTTTTTCTTCCCAAAAACAATCTTGGGAGCCGAAGGCAAGTCCGCCTCTGGCGGAGGCGACCAAAACAGATAACCAAACGAACGGCGGACAAATAACTATTTCCGCCTCTTTTATTTTTCTGACCTCTTTCTCAACAGACTCAAAAAGATGCTCCGCTTCTTTTTGAGTCGTCGGATTCATTTTCCAATTAGCAATGATGAGTGGTTTTTGGTTCATAAAATTAAAGTTTAATAACAACAACCAATCACTTCATTGAGCGTGGTAACTGTCACACCATAATCATCTCCTGTTCCTCTAACTCCATCAGGTCCAGCTGATGACAAGTTAGAATTTCCGCAATTGGAATTGCAAGCATTATCGTCATAAATAAAATGATGGCCCCATGGATCTTGGGGAATAACTGATTTTAAATAAGGTCCATTCCATCCAGAGCCATCATTATTTAGCATAGCATTGATAACGCTATCCCAAGACCCCTGACAATTAGGATAACAACAAGCTGGACAAGAATCACCTCGCGGCGGTAATTCTCCTACATCTATTTCGTACATCTTCATTGCTTTAACTATTTGATCTATATCTGCTTTCACTCGAACGTACTTTGCTTTTTCTCGGGCCTTATTCACGCTCACCAAAACAATGCTGGCCAAGAGCCCAATAATAGCAATAACAACTAAGAGTTCTAAAAGAGTAAACCCTTTTTGATTGGACATATATACTCAAAAACTTTTAATTATCAAGTATCTTTTTCGATTCTTCTTTTAATTATTATTCCGACAACTACAATCAAGGCCAGAATGATTAAAAATGTAGAAATTTCTCTATAATATCTAACCATTAATGTCTGGTTAGAGCCAAAAGCGTATCCTAAAACAGCTAAAATTATAACCCAGATACCAGAACCCAAGGAGGTATAAAAAACAAATCTCTTTAAATCCATCTTGGAAAAACCAGCTGGGATAGAAATCAATTGTCTTAGCCAGGGGACTAACCGACCAATAAAAGTAGAAAGGTTGCCGTATTTCAGAAAATACTTTTCCGCCTGAACCAGTTTTCCAGGATTAATTAATAAAAACTTGGAAAACCTTTTTCCAGCCAAAGCATAAATAATTTTACGGCCCAGAGTATAAGCTAAATAATAATTGATTAAAGCCCCCAGTAAACTACCCGCTATTCCGGCAATAATCACTAAATAAATATTAAACCGACCTTGCTGAGCCAAATAAGCAGTTGGCGGAATAACGATTTCCGAAGGGAAGGGGACAAAAGAGCTCTCTATAGTCATTAAAACAACTACTCCCCAATATCCTATCTTCAAAATTATGCTGGTTACCAAAGAAGCTAACCAAACAAAAATACTTTCTGTCATTTTGTTCCTCTCAAAAATTCAGCTGCTTTTTCTGGCTCAATAGTGCTGATTTCTATGCCAGCTCCTAATTCAAAGCCGGCCCAGATGGCTATTTTAGGCAAAATATTCAGATGCCAATGATAATTGCCATAATTTTTCCCGTCGCCAGGCGCCGTATGGATATAGAAATTATAAGCCGGGTCTTCAAGTCCCTTGTAAATCATACTCAAGGCTTTTTGCAAAGCATCAGCAAAAAGCTCTTTATCGTTCTCGTCCATTTTTTCAAAATAGGGTTGATGCTCTTTGGGATAAACTCTGACCTCAAAAGAAACCTGCGAGGCAAAGGGACAAAGAACAACAAATTTTTCGTTCTGATAGATAACCCTTTGACCGTCTTTAATATCCCAGTCAATCATCCTACAGTAAACGCATTCGCCCTGACTGCGATAAAATGATTCGGCGCCATCAACGCTATCTCTTAAATCCGGGTCAATTACCGGAATAGCAATCAATTGAGAATGAGGATGAGCCACCGAAGCCCCCGCTTCCCGACCATGATTATGAAAAATAGAAACATATTTAATAAACTTTTTGTTTATCAAATCTAAATATCTTTCTTGATAAAGGTCAACAACTATTTTTACCTCTTTTTGAGAAAATTGAGCCATTTGTTTCTGATGGTCAGCCATGATAATAACCTCTTGATAACCAAGGCCGTCCATAATTCTATTAGGCCCTTCTTTTCGTTCGTTAAGCTGGTTTCCTTTGGAAAAAGCCGGAAAATCATTAGGTATAGAAATAACAAACCAAGAACCATCGGGTTTATCATGACGAGCAATTGCTTTTTCTAAAATCTTTTCCTGGCAAAAAGGACAATCTTTGGGCAAAATCGCTTCCTTAATTCTTTGGTGTTTAACGAAAGTTTCCGGCCGTTGAGCCCGGCCGGTGGCAATAGCCACCCAGTCATTAGAAACTAAATCCATACGTAATTCTGAAGGAAACCTCTTTTTCAATTTACTTTTAATCATATTTTTTTCTTATTGAATTCCATTTAACTCTTAATAATTCTTTAAGAGTCCGCCAATAGGCTTTTAAGGTAAGAGTGCCTCCGCCGGGGTTTATCCAGGTGACTGGCAATTCCTTTATCTGATATCCTAATTTCTTGGCAATAAATAAAATCTCAAAATCAAAACCCCAACGTTCAAGGGTCTGCCGAGAAAAAATATTTTCCGCTACCTTAGCTGGAAAAAGTTTAAACGCCCGCTGACTATCGTGGATCTCCCAAATAGTTAAAAGACGAATTAAATACTTTGACCACTTACCAAGCATTCTCCGATACCAAGCGGCTCCCTCTTCGATTTTAGCTCCTTCAACTTCAATGGAACCAATAATAACATCGTAATTCTGTTTTAAATAAGGCCAAAAACTTTCAATTTGGTCAATAGAAATAGCGTTATCCGCATCAAGGTAGATACGATACTTTCCTCTAGCCTCAAGCATCCCCTGCCTGACCACCCAGCCCTTGCCGTGATTTTCTTGATTATCAATTAACTTAAGATTTTTAATTAAATTAATAAAATTTTTGACAATCTGGACGGTTTTGTCTGGAGAGCCATCATTAACCACAATAATCTCGTAAGAATAATCCTGCTTGCTCAAATAATGATCAATAGCTAAAAGGGTATTGCTAATCCGCTTTTCTTCGTTATAGGCCGGAATAATGACTGATAAATAAATCTGGTCAGACATATAATTGTATTATATCATAAATCTGCTACTATACAAAAGCATGAAATATCATATTATAACCTACGGCTGTCAAATGAACAAATCTGATAGCGAAAGGATAGCCACTCAGTTAGAAAAAAAGGGATATCAATTAGCCCGACAATTAAAAGAGGCGGATTTAGTAGTGATTAATGTTTGTTCAATTAGACAATCAGCTGTTAATAGAGTTTACAGCAAGGTTAGACAACTTAATGAACAGCGAACAGCGAACAATGAACAAAAAATTGTTTTAACTGGCTGTATTTTAGCCAAGGATAAAAAACAACTTAAAGGCCAAGTTAATGAAATTTGGCCGATTGTTGATTTAAAAACCAAACCAAAATGCCAATCCCTTGGCCAGGTCTTTGTGCCGATTATGACTGGCTGCAATAATTTCTGTTCTTACTGTGTTGTCCCTTACACCCGTGGTCGGGAATATTCCCGACCAGCCCAGAAAATTATCAAAGAAGTCAAAGATTTGGTTAAAAAGGGATATAAAAAAATAACTCTTTTGGGACAAAATGTAAATAGTTATCAAGATCAAGAGGGACTGTCCCTAAGAGACAGTCCTTGGAACAAGGACTGTCTCTTAGGGACAGTCCCTCTTAACACTCTCAATTTCCCAAATCTT
>CAZPQT010000003.1:22186-31615 GCA_964589195.1 uncultured Candidatus Saccharibacteria bacterium | reverse complement strand
GTTAGCGCTATGCCAATTGCCGTTGCGCCAGCAACCGGCGACGCTTCTCCAACTGGAGAAGCAGCTGAAGAGAAGAGCAGTTTCGATATAGAATTAAAAGGAGTTGGCGACCAGAAAATTTCGGTGATTAAAGTAGTTAAAGAAATTACCGGGCAGGGATTAAAAGAAGCCAAGGATTTAGTCGATAGCGCTCCCAAAGTAATTAAACAGGGTTTAAAGAAAGAGGAAGCCGAAGAACTTAAGAAAAAACTGGAAGAGGCTGGAGCCACCGTAGAATTAAAATAAGATTTAAACATCGACAACCGTTATCGATGTTACTATTATGGGCAAGGAAATCTTAGAACAACTTTTTGACTCGCCAGTTAAAGTTAAATTACTCAAGTTATTTTTACGCAATCCAGAGGAATTTTTTGAGTTGAAAGAAGTGAATAAACGAATTAAAAGTGATGCCCATGTCTGCCGCCGCCAAATGAAAAAATTAGAAAATATCAATCTGCTTAACAGTCGGATAAAGGATAAGCGCAAAGTTTATTTTGTTAATCCTGACTTTGATTTCTATAATGAGTTAAGGACCTTGGTTCTTAAATCCAATCCTGCCTCTCAAGAGAAAATTTTGAGCCGCTTGAAAACCTTAGGTAGAATCAAATTGGCTATTTTAGCCGGTATTTTTCTTAATGATGAAAATTCGCGAGTAGACCTTTTAGTCGTTGGTGACAATATTAAGAAAAGAAAGTTATCCAATTTTTTAAGAGATTTAGAAGCAGATGTGGGTAGGGAAATTGACTATGTTATTTTTTCTAGCGGAGATTTTAATTATCGTTATGATATGTTTGACAGATTCATCCGCGATGTTCTAGAAAAACCTCACGAGAAATTGATTAATAAATTGAAGATTTAGATGGGCGCATAGCTCAGTGGTTAGAGTGCTATCCTCACACGATAGAAGTCTCTGGTTCGAATCCAGATGCGCCCATTTTCCTATGATTATTATTCCTCATATGTTAGTTGGGGCAGCTGTGGGTGCTCATTCTTCTCATCTTTGGTCTGCTTTTATTTTGGGGTTATTCAGTCATTATTTGCTTGATGCTTTGCCTCATTGGGATTATCTAAGTGAAGTGAAAATTAGCCATCCAGACCATCTTAAAAAAATAGGTCTGGATTTTATTTTAGGCGGTCTGCTTGTTTTATTTTTAACTTGGTCTTCGCCTCAAAAATTTTTTATTTTAGTCGCTTTAGTGGCTGCTCTTTTGCCTGATTGTTTAGAAGCTTTTTATAATAATTTTAATATTAAATGGCTCAGACCCTTATCTTTAATTCACCATAAAATTCATTTTCAGAAAAAACTTTCTTTTTGGCCAGGCTTACCTTTTATGTTAATTGTTTCTTTGACAGCTATTCTGATACTCATTTTTGATAAATGGGGATAATCTGTGGATAGGGAAGTGATTAGAATAATAAATAGTGGCTTAATTAAGCCATTTTTTTGTTTGATTAAAATAATTTTAGTTCATTATTTTGCGTTTGACAGAGAAACTTGAGTGGCATACAATGGAAATAAAGTAATCCCTTGTGGATAAAAGTGGGGATAAATGAGTAAAATTGTGGAAAACTATGCTTATTGGAGAATACAAACATACAATTGACACCAAAAAGAGATTAGCTATTCCGGTTAAATTGAGGAAAGATTTAGGCCAAGGGGCAATTTTGACCAGAGGATTAGATAGCTGCTTAGCTCTTTATCCATTAAAGGAATGGCAGAAAATGACTAATAAACTTAGTCAGTTGCCAACCGGACAAGTTGATGCTCGAGGATTTAATAGAATTATCCTGGCTGGAGCAATGGATGTAGAATTTGATAAATTAGGCCGGATTCTCATCCCTGATTATCTAAAAAAATATGCTTTGTTAAAGAAGAATGTTGTCATTGTTGGTGTTTATAATCGATTAGAAATTTGGGATGGAGCAAAATGGGAAAGTTATAAACAAAGAACAGAAAAAGAAGTAGGTGATATCGCCCAGAGATTAGGAGAGTTAGGGGTTTAAAACAATGAACCATATTCCGGTTCTCTTAAAAGAAGTTTTAAAATATTTCAATCCGCAGCCAGGAGAAAATTTTATTGATTGTACTGTTGGTTTAGCTGGACACGCCTTGCCTTTACTTGAGAAAAATAAGCCCGATGGAAAAGTTTTAGGAATTGAAATAGACAAAAAAGTTTTGGAGCAGTTAAGACGGAGTCTTCAGCTGGCCAAGGATGACTCTGAACAAGTTCAAGAATCCTTAAGAAAAAGATTAATTTTGGTTCAAGGAAATTTTACTGATTTAAATAAGATTGCCAAAGAGAATAGTTTTTACCCAATTAATGGAATTTTGTTTGATTTAGGGATGTCCAGTTGGCAGATTGAAAAAAGCGGGCGCGGTTTTTCTTTTCAAAAAGACGAACCATTGGATATGCGATTTGGGAATCGCATTCCCAAATCGCCCCAATCATTAACTGCTGAAGAAATAACTAATCAATGGCCAGAGGAAGAACTGGTTAAGATTTTTCAAGAATATGGTCAAGAAAGATATGCTCGAAGAATCGCTCGCCGAATTTGTCAGACTAGACAAATTCAACCTGTTAAAACTACCAATCAGTTAGTTAAGATTATTCAGCAAGCGCTGCCAAACAAATATCAATACGGACGAATCCATTTTGCCACGCGCACCTTTCAGGCTCTGCGCATTGCGGTTAATGATGAATTAAATAATTTAAAAAAAGCTTTACCCCAAGCTTTAGAAATATTAGAAAAAAATGGTCAATTGGCAATTATTTCTTTTCATTCTTTGGAGGATAGAATTGTTAAAATCTTTTTCCGCGAAACAGCCCAAGAAGGAAATTTAAAAATTTTAACCAAGAAACCAATTGAACCTGAGCAAGAAGAGATAAATTTAAATCCGCGAAGTCGCAGCGCTAAATTGCGGGTTGCCCTAAAAATATGACTGCTTATATTAAATCAAAGACATTTTCTAAACCTAATCACCGTCAGGGTTTGGCTATTTTAAGTATGCTGATTATTTTTTCTCTTTTTTGCTTGGGCTTTTTTTACCTCATTCAAATAAATGGCTTAGTTGAAGGCAGTTACCAAATTCGTCAGCAAAAAGAATATCTTCAGGAACTTGAAGTAAAAAGTCAGCAATTAGAAATGTCTATTGCTAATTGGCAGTCGCCGGCTAATCTTGAAGAAATGATTCAATCTCTTGGTATGGTTGAAGGGGGTCAGGTAATTTATTTAGAAAAAGACAAGGGAGTGGCTATTAAGGAATGAATTTAGAGTTATGAATCGATGGCGGGTTTCTTTATTAATTATTATTATTTTTCTAGTTGGTAGCGGGGTTTTAGCCCGCTTATTTTCTCTCCAGATTTTACAATACGGTTATTACAGCGTTTTAGCTCAAGACCAGCAGGGACTTGATGAAGAATTATTTCCTCAGCGGGGCGAAATTTTTATACGGGACCTGTCTGACAGCCAACGCAATGGTCAGGAAAATTATTTCCCTTTAGCCGTTAATAAAGAGTTTTATCAAGTTTATATTATCCCTAAGGATATTAATGACGATCAGAAAGAAGATTTAGCCCTTAGATTAGCTGAACTTCTTGAAATAGAAAAAGAAATCATTTTACAAAGGATGAATAAGGCAGATGACCCCTATGAGCCAATTAAACACAAAGTCAGCCAAGCAATAGCTCAAGAGATAGAGGATTGGCGGATTGATGGTTTGGCTATTGCTCCAGAAACTTGGCGTTATTATCCTAATAGTTCTTTAATTTGTCATTTAGTTGGTTTTGTCGGAATGAAGGAAGAAAAAAAAATTGGTCAGTACGGATTAGAAGGTTATTATGAAAATGAATTAAAAGGTCAAGTTGGATTTTTAAGCGGCCAAAAAGATATCAGCGGTTATCGAATTCCTTCACTTAAGCAAGAACTAAAGCCAGCTCAAGACGGTCCTCAGCTTATTCTGACTATTGACCAAAACATTCAATTTAAAGCAGAGAAAGAATTAAGCCAATTAATTGACCGCTGGCAAGCCGAAGCCGGAACAATTATTGTTATGGAGCCGTCTACTGGGGCTATTCGAGCGATGGCTAACTGGCCGACTTTTGACCCTAATCAATATAGCCAGGTAGAAAATATTGATATTTTTCTTAATCCGGTAACTCAAAAAGTTTATGAACCGGGTTCGGTTTTTAAGCCGATTACCATGGCCGCTGGATTAGATAGCGGTAAAATTACTCCGCAAACTGTTTATGAGGACAAAGGGCAGTTGAGAATTAAGGGAAGTACGATTACTAATGTTGATGGAGGTATTTATGGAGAACAGACCATGACTCAAATTTTGGAAAAATCTATTAATACCGGAGCGGTTTTTGTTCAACAGAAAATCGGTCAGGATACTTTCCAAGATTATGTCCAGCGATTTAATTTTAATCAACCAACGGGCATAGATTTAATCGGCGAAGTTGCTGGTGATATTTCAAATTTATTTACTGGTCGGGAAATAAATTTAGCCACTATTTCTTTTGGTCAGGGAATTACCATGACTCCCTTAGAATTAATTACGGCTCTGGGGGCTATTGCTAATCAAGGTAAGTTAATGCGTCCTTTTGTCGTGGAAAAACTCATCTATCCTGACGGTCGTGAAATCGTGAAAGAGCCTCAAATGATTAAAGAGGTTATCTCTTCTCAAACAGCTGAAGAATTGACTAAAATGCTAGTTAGTGTAGTGGAAAATGGTTATGGTCGGCCTGCTCGGGTAGCTGGTTATAATATCGCCGGGAAGACCGGCACAGCCCAGATACCTGATTTAGAGAAAGGCGGCTATTATAAAGATGAAACTATTCATACTTTCGTTGGTTTTGCTCCAGCTTTTGAGCCAAGATTTATTATTTTAATTAAATTAGATAAACCCCTTGGCATTCGTTTTGCCGCTGATTCAGTCAGTCCGGTTTTTAAGAAACTAGCCGAATATTTGTTTAATTATTTAGAGATTCCTCCGCAATAATGTCACAATAGAAACTCTATACAAAAAGTTATATGAGAAATATTCTCCAATTCATTCTCAAAATATTAGCTAAAATAGTTCTCTGGAGACATCAACCAGAGATTGTTGGAGTGACTGGTAGTGTTGGCAAAACAAGCGCCAAGGAGGCGATTTATCAGGTTCTTAAAAAGCAATTTCGGGTACGCCGCAATATGAAAAATTATAATAATGAACTCGGCGTTCCTTTGACTATTTTAGGATTAGAAACAGCCGGTTCTTCTCTAATTGCCTGGCTGAAAAACTTTTTTAAGGCCGGAGCGGTTATTTTTTGGGAAAAAAATTACCCGGAAATTTTGGTCTTAGAGATGGCTGTTGACCGACCTGGTGATATGAAATATTTACTTGATTTTATTCCGGTAAAAGTTGGCGTTATTACGGCTATTGGTCAATTTCCTGTTCATATTGAATTTTTTCCTGAAAAAGGAAAGTTAATTGAAGAAAAAGCTCTTTTGGTTAAATCTTTAGTTAAAAATAGTTTAGCTGTTTTAAATTATGATGATTTATCGGTTAGAATGATTGGCGATGACTTGCCTGAAGAAGTTTCTATAATTAATTATGGAATGGGTCAGGGAGCTGATTTGAAAATTATGAATTACGAATTAGTTATTAGGGATTTAAAAAGTGGTGATTTCGGAGTCAATTTTAAATTAGAATATCAAGGGAGTTTTGTTCCGGTTAGATTGAATAAGGTTTTAGGTAAACAACAGGCCTATGCTGTTGCAGCGGCTGTCGCGGTCGGTCTGAATTTCGGTCTCAATTTAGTAAAAATTTCTGCTGCTTTGATAAAATACCGTTCCTTGCCTGGTCGAACCAAGTTAATTAAAGGAATTAAAAATAGTTGGATTATTGATGATAGCTATAATTCTTCACCAGTTGCTGCCTTGGCCGCTTTAGAAATTTTAGAAGAGTTTTCTCTTGGAAGTCTCGCTCCCAACGGGAGCGAGACTTCCAACCCTAATAGAAGAATAGCCGTCTTAGGCGATATGTTAGAATTGGGAGAAAGTACCGAAGCTGGCCATCGCCAGGTTGGCCAGCAAGCAGCTTCAGTTGTTGATTTGCTTTTTACAGTTGGTCCGCGAGCTCGCTTTATAGCTGATGAGGCAGCTCAACAAGGAATGACTCAAAGGAAAATTTTTAAATTTTCCCGACCCGAAGAAGCTGCTTTAGCTCTTCAAGAAAGATTACTTCCAGGGGATGTTATTTTAGTTAAAGGTTCGCGGGCTATCCACTTAGAAAAAATAGTCAAGGAAATTATGGCTGAACCCCAAAAGGCTGATAAGTTATTGGTTAAATAATTCAGGGACTGTCCCTGATATAGACAAAACCAGCCATTTATGGTAGATTAAAGGCGTTAGCTTTCTTGTATAATAATTTTCGTAGCTCAAATCTGGAAATTACAGTAGAAAGGTTATTAGACAGGAGGGCTATAAAGGCCCCATCGTCTAGTGGTTTAGGACGCCAGCTTCTCAAGCTGGTAACCGGGGTTCGACTCCCCGTGGGGCTATTGGAAAGGGGGTGAAAATAAGATGGAAGAAAAATTAATCGGCAAGATTACCCACTATTTTACCAATATCGGCGTGGGAGTGATTGAGATTACTGAAGGCGATTTAAAAGTGGGCGATAAAATTCATATTAAGGGAGCAAACAGTGATTTTGAACAGGCAGTCGATTCAATGCAAATAGAACACGAAAATATAGAAAAAGCCAAAAAAGGTGATGCTATTGGCTTAAAGGTTGACCAACAAGCTAGAGAAGGCGACCAGGTTTTTAAAATAGTTGAGTAATTAGGATGACTAAAACTGAAAAAGCCAAAATCAGAGCTTTAATGCTTTTATCTGGTGGTTTGGACTCTATTTTGGCAGTTAAAATTTTACAAGAACAGGATATAGAAGTAACTGGCTTAACTTTTGTCAGTTATTTTTTTAATGCTAATTCAGCCAAGAAAGCTGCCCAGCAGCTAAAAATAAAACTCAAAATAATTGATTTTTCTGATGAACATTTAGCTATGGTTAAAAATCCTCCTCATGGCTATGGTAAGGCAGTTAATCCCTGTATTGATTGTCATGTTTTAATGTTGAGAAAAGCCAAAGAGATATCAAGGTTAGGGCAAGCGCCAAACAGGGACAGTCCTTCAGATACAGTCCTTGAATCAGGGACTGTCCCTAAGGGGCTGTCCCTGTTCGACTTTATCGCTACCGGCGAAGTTTTAGGTGAGCGGCCAATGTCCCAGAATAAACAGGCCTTGGAACTAATTGAAAAACAGTCAGGCCTACAAGGTTATTTATTGCGTCCTTTGTCAGCTAAATTATTAAAACTGACTATTCCGGAAAAGAGGGGATTAGTTAATAGAAATAAACTTTTAGATATTTCTGGTCGGAGTCGGAAAAGACAAATCGCTTTAGCGAAAAAATGGGGGATTAAAGATTATCCTACGCCAGCTGGTGGTTGTCTTTTAACTGACTTACAATTTGCTCAACGGCTTAAAGAACTTTTTCAAAAATGGTCCGATGGCCAAGGCAATGATATCCAGTTATTAAAATTAGGCCGTCATTTCTGGGTAAAAAATAACAAAATTATTGTCGGCCGCAACGAAAAAGAGAATAAAAAGATTAAGAAATTGGCCCAAAAAGGCGACTTGGTTATTGAGCCAAAGGATTTTTCCGGACCAAATATCCTAATCCGGAGCAGAACCAAGCTGCTCAAAGAAAGCCTGGTCAAAGCCAAAGAGTTAATGATTAAATATTCTCCCAAATTGAGAAAGAAATCGAAAACTTGACAAATCACTAATAGGGTGTATGATATAGATAGTTGTTTAATAAAGAATTTAATTAACTGAAATAAAACTTAGGAGGTGCCGGATGAAAAAGGAAGATTTGGAAAAGGAAAAGTTTATGCTGATCCACGATGACATTCAAGATTTGAGATTCGCCGTAGGAATAGTTTTTGCACCAGATGTCCAACCGGAGTTAATCCCGAGGGCCATCTTGAAAATAAGAGAGTTTTCCAGCTGGAACCCCAAAGGAGAGAATGGGAAGCCGAGGAAGTTCTATGCTCGTCATATAAGGGGCACCCCTGCTTTATATGCTCCTTTTCGGGGAGAAATGTATGCCGAATTAACCCTTCATCGGACAAGTAGACAGATTGAATTCCTTTTTGGAAGGAGGGGCGAAAGGGGACCTTTTACCTTTCAGGAAGACAAAGACCATCTTCCTCTAAGAATTTACCGCAATAGCCAGGCTCCTCGGGATTGGTGTTTTAATCCGCTTTTTATCAGAGCCGAAGATAGCAAAGGGTCCCTTCTAATAAAAATATCGGTTGACTGGTTAATGAGAGACCAAATTAGGATTATTTTTCTGGACGCCAGCAAGCCACCTCCATTCCTGTGTATCTAAAAACTGGCCAGCAATCTTAAGGATTGCTGGCCATTTTTAATATCTGATTAAAATGATACAATAAAAAATAATGATTCCTTATTTCTTTTATTCGCAAATTGAGCTGGGTTCAATTACTCTTTATCCTTGGGGATTATCTTTGGGATTAGCTTTTTTGATTGGTTCTTGGTTATTTTTAAAAGAATCAACTAAAAAAGAGATTGACCAAAGGAAAGTTTTTTGGCTGATTATTTTTATTTTTTTGGGTAGCTTAATTGGTTCTCGTTTGGTTTATCTGCTTCAATTTCCTCAATATTACTTAACTCATCCTTTAGAAATATTACAAATCTGGGCTGGCGGTTTAATGTTTTATGGCGGCTTATTGGGGGCTGGCCTAGTTGGTTGGTTTTATATCAAAAAAACACGATTAAATTTTTTAGAAATTGCTGATTTGGTTGTGCCTGCTTTAGCTTTAGGAATTTTTATCACTCGAATTGGCTGCTCTTTAATTAATGACCACCAGGGAGCCATCACTTCTTTACCCTGGGCTATTCAGTGGCCCGATGGCGCGCTGCGTCACCCAGTCGCTGAGTATTTGGCTCTTAATGCTCTAATAATGTTTTTAGTTTTTTGGTTTCTGCGAGACCGTTTCAAAAAACCAGGCCAATTATTTATTACTTTTCTTTTTTGGTATTCTATTTCCCGTTTTCTTTTAGATTTTACTCGAGCCAGCGATACGCCCTTAGCTGACCCGCATTATTTCGGCCTTTTTATTAGTCAATGGCTTAGTTTATTTATTATAATCGGACTGGTCGTTTTTTTAATTAAAAAAGATTGACATAATAACCAAATCTGTTATCCTGTTTTAAAAGTTCATCAACAACAGAATAAAAGGAGGGAGAGAAAATGAGCAAGCAAGCCAAGGAGACATTGGAGGGTGTTGAGGCCTACAAGAAACATTTCAGAGAGTTGCTTCGG
>CAZPQT010000003.1:6559-22086 GCA_964589195.1 uncultured Candidatus Saccharibacteria bacterium | reverse complement strand
TTGGGTCAAGTTTAATCTATTTTCGCGACAGGGTCAAAAGGCCCTGTCTTTTATTTAAGTCAAAAAATGATATAATAAAATAACATGCGAAAACCATGGCATAATTTTTCCATTGAGAAGACACTGCAGGAGTTGAAGTCACGGCCAACCGGACTGACTGAAAAAGAAATTAAAGAAAGGGTCAGGAAATTCGGCCTGAATAAACTTCCTGAAGAAAAACCCTTTTCCCGGATCAAGTTGTTTTTAAAGCAGTTTAAAAGCCCGCTTATTTATATTTTACTGATTGCCGGAACTATTACTTTAATTTTAAATGATTATACTGATGCAATGGTTATTTTCGGGTCTGTTTTTTTAAATATCATAGTTGGTTATTTCCAGGAAAATAAGGCCTCTCAGGCATTAGATAAATTAAAAAAGGTTCTTAAAATAAGAACCATTGTTTTTCGAGATGACCAGGAAAAAGAAATTCCTCAAGAAAAGTTGGTCTCCGGCGATATCATTTTCTTGAGAGCTGGTTATAAGGTGCCGGCTGATGCCAGAATTATTGAGGCGAATAATTTAAAAATTAATGAGTCGGCCCTGACCGGTGAATGGTTAGCCGCTAAAAAAATTAAAGAAATTTTACCAAAAGAAACTCCTTTAGCTGATCGCGATAATATAGCTTATTTGGGAACAATGATTGAAAGCGGCTGGGGCAAAGCAGTAGTTGTGGAAATTGGCTTAAAAACCGAAATTGGCCAGCTGGCTCAAATAGTCAGAGAAGCCAAAGAGAAAAAAACTCCTTATCAGAAAAAATTAGCTCGTTTCGGTAAAGTAATTGTTTTAATTATCGTGTTTATCTCTCTGGCTATTTTTGTTGAGGGCATGCTGACTGGCGGCAAATTTGTTGAGATGTTTACCGTAGCCGTTGCTGTGGCTGTCGCGGCTATTCCCGAAGGATTGCCGGTGGCGATGACCGTTATTTTAGCTTTAGGCATGCAGCGAATTTTAAGAAAAAAGGGCTTAGTCAGAAAATTAGCTTCCGCCGAGACCTTGGGCAGTACTTCTATAATTTTAACTGATAAAACCGGTACTTTAACCAAGGCAAAAATGGAAGTAGCTGGTATTTATACTGGTCATAGAGAACTTTTAAGCGACGGTCAAAAATTCAATCAAGAGATTGATAAAAATGGTCAGCAGTCCCATATTTTAGCTTTAAAAATTGCTTTGCTTTGTAATGAATCCTTTATTGAAAATTTTGAAGAGCCAATGAAAAAATGGATTGTCCGAGGCAATCCCACGGAAAAAGCTCTTTTTTTAGCTGGTATTCAGGCCGGTCTTTCTAAAAGAGAGTTAGAAAAAAAGCAACCGAAAATTGACCAATTTCTTTTTGACTCGACTTATAAATATGCTGCTACTCTTCATCAATTTGGGAGTGGCACTCCCAAAGCTGTAGATAATATTTTATACATAGTCGGCTCACCGGAAAAAGTTTTAGCTATGTCTTCTTATTTGGATAACGATGGACAAAAAGAAGATTTATTGCTGGCTGATTTTAAAAAACTAAAAGAAAAATACGAGGGTCTGACCAGGCAAGGGTTAAGAATAATTGCCGTGGCTTATCAAAAAACTAAGAATCAGAAAATAGACCTACTGGAAGAGGAGAAAAATAAAAAAATGGTCTTTGTTGGTTTTTTTGCTTTACATGATCCAATTAGAAAAGAAACCAAAGAGGCTATTCAATTATGCCGCCAAGCTGGCCTGAAGCCGATTATTGTCACTGGCGACCACCGTTTAACTGCTCAAGCGGTGGCCGAAAAACTTGGTTTTAAACTTAATGGGAAAAATGTCTTGGAAGGGAAAGATTTATCCAGAATGTCTGACAAAGAATTTGAGAAAAAATTTAAAGATATTCAGATTTACGCTCGGGTTGAACCAGCTCAAAAGTTAAGAATTGTTCAAGTCTGGCAAAAAGAAGGAGAGGTAGTGGCCATGACCGGCGATGGTATCAATGATGCGCCGGCTCTCAAACAAGCTGATATCGGGGTGGCTTTAGGTTCGGGTACGGATGTGGCTAAAGAAGTTTCCGATTTAGTTCTTTTAACTGATAATTTTAGTATTATTGTAGGGGCAGTTGAACAAGGCCGAGCTATTATTGATAATATTAGAAAAGTGATTACTTATCTGCTCTCTGATAGTTTTACCGAAATTATTTTAATCGGGGCGAGTCTGCTTTTAGGATGGCCTTTGCCAATTTTAGCCGCTCAAATTTTATGGGTTAATTTAATTGAAGACGGCTTGCCTAATATGGCTTTAGCTTTTGAATCAAAAGAAAAGGACTTAATGAAACAAAAGCCACAAGGTCAGGAAGTACCTCTTTTGACCAAGGAGATGAAAGTTTTAATTTTCATTATCGGTTTATTAACTGATTTATTTCTTTTGGGATTATTTTTCTATCTTTTGAATTATTCCGGATATACCATGCCTCATATTCGGTCGGTAATTTTTGCCGGCTTAACCATTGACTCTCTTTTTTATGTTTTTTCTTGTAAGAGTTTGAAACGCAATCTTTGGCATATCAATCCATTTTCCAATAAATTTTTAATTACCGCTTGGGTATTTGGTTCATTAATGTTAATAGCCGCCCTTTATCTTTCTCCTTTGCAGAATCTTTTGAAAACTGTTCCCTTGACTCTTTTCGACTGGCAAATAATTTTAGGTTTGGGCTTAATTAATATGGTTTTGATTGAAGCGACCAAGTGGCGGTTTATTAAACATAAATTCTAAATCTCTATGATTTTCCTCTATATTGTCATCTTTATTATTTCCTTTTTTTTACTAATTTTATCAAGCAGTTGGCTGATCGGGGCCTTGACTAAATTAGCCAAATTTTTAGGTTGGAAAGAATTTGTGGTGGCTTTTTTTACTATGGCTTTGGCTAGTTCTGTTCCTAATCTTTCAGTTGGTATAAGTTCTGTCCTCCATAAGATTCCGGCTCTTTCTTTTGGTGAGATTGTTGGCGGTAATATTATTGATTTGACGGTGGCCGTCGCTCTGGCCGCTCTTATTTCAAAAGGAGGTCTCACTTTAGCTAGTCGGACTGTTCAGGGCAGCGCTATTTTTACTTTAATAGTGGCTATTTTACCTTTACTTTTGATAGCTGATGGTTCACTTTCTCGCGTAGACGGTCTCTTATTAATTTTAACTTTCTTTATTTATATGTTTTGGCTCTTTAGTAAAGAAGACAGATTCAGTAAGGTTTATAATAGAATTAAAGAGCCGCTCGTTTTCAAAACTGCTTTCAAAAATGTCGGTATTTTAATCGGAACGATTCTCTTACTTCTTTTAGCCGCAGAAGGAATTGTCAAATCAGCTACTTTTTTCTCAACGAGTTTAAATTTTCCCATTGCCTTGATCGGTATTTTAATTGTTGGCTTAGGTAATGCCTTACCCGAGATTTTTTTTGGCATCCAGGCCGCTAGAAGAGGAAAGGATTGGCTGGTCGTTGGCAATATTATGGGTTCAGTGATTATCCCGGCTACTTTAGTTTTGGGATTAGTTGCTTTTCTTTCACCGATTCAAATCACTAATTTTTCGCCTTATGCCATTGGTCGCTTTTTCTTAATAATTTCCGCTGTGTTCTTTCTGCTCTTTCTGCGAACTGGTCGAAAAATCACCAAAAAAGAAGCCATCTTTCTGCTAATAATTTATTTGACCTTTGTCCTAGCCGAGATTTTGTTTTCTTAACTTGAACTCTTAATTTGTCTATGTTAAATTGAACTCATGGAATATTTTATTATCATTCTTTTAATGCTGATTGTAGTAAGTTTAGGCCTGCTGTTTTTTTTATTACTTAAGAAAAAAACCGCCAAGCCCGAGACCGAGTCTTTGATTATGCTCCAGCAACAATTAAATCAGCTTAGTCAGGTTTTAGATAATAAATTGTCTGAATCAGCTAAGAGTATGCGTATCCAGTCCAGCCAAAGCGCCAAGATTATCCGTAATGTTACTGAAAAATTGACTAAACTTGATGATACCAATAAGCAGGTGGTTGGTTTTGCTGAACAATTACAGTCCTTAGAAAATATTTTAACCAATCCCAAACAACGGGGAATTTTAGGAGAATATTATTTGGAAACAGTTTTGAAAAATGTCCTGCCGCCCAAGTCCTACCAAATGCAATATGAATTTGATGATGGCGATATTGTTGACGCCGTAATTTTTATTAAAGATAAACTTATTCCCATTGATTCTAAATTTTCTTTAGAGAACTATAATCGGCTTGCTCAAGAAAAAGATAAAGAAAAACGAATTAAATTAGAAAAGCAATTTAAAATAGACCTAAAAAAAAGAATTGACGAAACAGCTAAATATATTAAACCCAACAAAGGAACTATGGATTTTGCCTTTATGTTTATTCCGGCTGAAGGGGTCTATTATGACCTTTTAGTTAGTCAAGTTGGGGCGATTAAAATAGCCACTCGTGATTTAATTGAATACGCCTTTAAGAACAGGCATGTGATTATTGTTTCGCCAACTTCTTTTCACGCTTATTTGCAAACCGTCTTACAGGGTCTGCGCGCTTTGCAAATCGAAGAATCAGCCGAAGGAATCCGCAGGGGAGTAGAGATGCTGGGTAAGCATTTAAGAAGCCACGATGAATATATGCAGAAATTGGGCAATAATTTAGGAACAACCGTGGGTATGTATAATAAAGCTTATAAAGAATACGGCAAAATTGACAAGGATGTGATGAAAATCACTGGCGGCAAGTCAGAAATAGAAATTAAAGAAATAGAAAAACCATCAACAGAATAATAAATAGATTTGGGCGGAGGTAGCTCAATTGGTTAGAGTATTTCGGTCCCACCGAAAAGGTCGCAAGTTCGAACCTTGCCCTCCGCTCCAAAACTAAATAAGTGGATGATAAAAAATCATCCACTTATTGATTTTTATTTTAATTTAGTTTATGCTGAATCTATGTTCGCAATAATTAAAACCGGCGGGAAACAGTATCTGGTCTCGCCGGGAGATAAAATTAAAATAGAAAAAATAGAGGCGCCCGCCAAAGTCAGCCAAAGGCGACCTGCCTCTGACTTGGGCGGACCCGCCTCTGGCGAAAAGGCTAAAGAAATTATCTTTAGTCAAGTTTTGTTATTGATGAAAAATAAGGCTGTTAAAATAGGCACTCCTTTAATTAAAGGTGTCAAAGTTACGGCCAGAGTTTTAAAACAAGGCAGGGCCAAAAAGGTGATTATTTTTAAGTATAAGGCCAAGAAACGCTATCAAAAAAAAATAGGCCATCGCCAGCCCTATACAGAAGTAGAGATTATTAAAATCCAGTCCAAATGACAACAAAAACATCAACAACGGTTGTCGATGTTTTACTTGCGTCCCAGAAGAGCATTGGTTAGAGTATTTTCGTCAATATATTCCAAATCACTGCCCATTGATAGCCCGCGACCTAAGCGGGTTGTTTTAATATTTAGTGGTTTAAGCAGGCGCTCAATATAAAGCAGGGTAGTATCTCCTTCGGTGGTCGGACTTAAAGCAAAAATTACTTCTTTGACAGTTGGCTGGCTGTTTTTTATTCGGGCAGTTAATTCTTTAATCCGTAAATTTTCTGGCCCAATCCCATCACTCGGTGAAATCAAACCGCCTAAAACATGATAAAGACCATGATATTGTTTGGTTTTTTCTAAGGGGATGATATTTAAAACGTTTTCCACCAAACAGATAGTTTCTTTGTCCCTTTTAGGTTCTTGGCAGATAGAGCAGAGCTGGTTATCTTTACTGGTAACATTAAAACATTGAGAGCAAAGATGAATTTTTATTTTAAGATTTTTAATTAAGGAAGATAAATCGTCCAAGTCCTTTTGTTCCTGATTAATTAAATAAAAAACCAGCCGGGAAGCGGCTCGTGGTCCCAGATCAGGCAGTTTGCTTAGTTGGTCAATAAGTTTTTGAATCGGCTCTGGAAACATTATTATTCTCCTAAATATTTTTCCAAGGTCTTGAAGCTAACTTGGCTTTCATTAAAGAAGAGTTCTATTTTACCAATTGGTCCGTTACGGTGTTTGGCAATATGGATTTCGGCGATATTTTTCCGTTCGGGATTCGGTTTATCTTTATCTTCTCGGTAAATAAATAAGACGACATCCGCATCTTGTTCAATGGCTCCTGAATCACGAAGGTCAGAAAGTTTGGGAATGGCTGGTGAGCGGCTTTCCACCGCTCGGGAAAGCTGAGAAAGAGCTAAAACAGGCAAATTCAACTCGCGGGCTAAGGTTTTTAAATTACGAGACGCTTCTGTCATTTGCTGGACTGGCGAGTCATTGAGATTGCGAGGTTGAATCATTTGGAGGTAATCAATAATAACCAGACCTAAATCATGTTCGGCTTGGAGACGGCGGGCCATGGTTCGCATTTGCATAACGGTTGGAGAGGGAGAGTCATCAATAAAGATAGGAGCAGATGATAAATCATCCATGGCCTGTTGAATTCGTTGAAAATCATTATCCGGACCCTCGCCTGATAAACGACCAGTTCTCATTCGCCAGGAATCAACTTCCGCTTGGGCGCAAATAAGTCGGTCAACTAATTGTTCTTTGGACATTTCCAAACTAAAAATAGCTACTGGCGTTTTGTCTTTAATAGCAATATGACGGACAAAATCTAGAGCCAATGATGTTTTGCCGATGCTGGGTCTGGAAGCTAAAATAATCAGGTCTGATTTTTGTAAACCAGCTAAATAATTATCTAAGTCAGAAAAACCAGTCGGCGTCCCTCTAATCGTTTCATCCCCCTTATGAAGTTTATCAATTCGTTCAAAGGCCTCTTCTAAAGTGTCTTTAACTAATAGAAATTTTTGACCAATTGACTGTTGGGAAATGCTAAAAATTTTTTGTTCAGCCGTATCAACCAAATTTTCCACATCTTCTGGTTCTTGATAGCTTAATTGAGTAATTTGACTAGAGGTTTCAATCAAATCGCGGAGCACCTTTTTATGTTTAACAATTTTGGCGTAATGAGCAACATGAGCCGCCGTAGGGACTGAATTAACTAAACTGGTCAGATAACTGACTCCGCCAATTTCTTCTAATTGTTTCTTTTCTTCCAGGCGGTTAGTTAAACTCAATAAATCAATTGGTTCATTTTTTTCAAAAAGTTCAAGCATGACTTGATAAATATTGCTATGGATTCCCCGATAAAAATCATCTGATTTAAGAATGTCCGCTATCTGAATGATTGCTTCTTTATCCAACATCAAAGAACCAAGAACTGATTGTTCGGCTTCAATGTTTTGAGGCGGTAAGCGGCCTTCTGTTTTTTGTTTATTGTCAGTCATAATAATAAATAGGAGGTGATCCTCCTATATTTTACAAATTTTAATTTAACGAAGCAAGAGGGGATTCTGTTAGTATTTTGGGGATATTTTTGGTCTTTTGTCTGTATCTTCTATCTGATATCCTTTTTCCTCAACTTGTTTCCTGATTTGGTCAGCTTTAGGCCAATCTTTATCTTGCCGGGCTTGTTCGCGTTTTTCAACAAGTTTTTTAATTTCTTGAGGAATAATTGTCTTTTCCTTCCTGATTTTATCTAAATTTAAACCAAGAACCTTATCAAAGTCCAAGAGAGTAGCTAATTTGTCCGGAGCGGATAAATCTGATTTTAGTAACTCTTGCATGACAACTAAACCCTGGGGCAGATTAAAATCATCGGTTATTTTTTCAATAAATTTATTCTTATATTCTTTATTTATTTTACCTAATTTATTACCCAATTCTTTAATTTGATTAACCAAATTATTAAATCCTTTTTGGGCCGATTCCATTATTGGCCAGGCAAAATTTTGTTTGGAACGGTAATGAGCTTGTAAAAGCAAATAACGAAAAGCTAAAGGCGCAAATCCTTTTTCTTTTATTTCATTCAAGCTATAGGCGGTTCCGGCTGATTTAGACATTTTCTTATGAGCCATCAATAAATGCTCATTATGGAGCCAGTAATTAACAAACTTAACTCCATTAGCTGATTCGCTTTGAGCTATTTCATTAGTATGATGAACTGGAATATGTTCAATCCCGCCCATGTGGATATCTATGGTTTTACCCAGATATTTATTAGCCATGACCGAGCATTCAATATGCCAGCCCGGGAAACCTTCTCCATTTTTAGTCAAGGAAGAACTAAAAGGGGACGACCAATATTGAAGGGCATTTTTATGTTTGCCTGCTTTAAAGAACCATAAAGAAAAATCAGCTGGATTTCTCTTTTGCGAGTCAGATATTTCGGCCTTACCTGCCCCTTTAAGTTTTTCTTCTAGTTTTTGACCAGAGAGTTGGGTGTAATTTTTTGCCTTAGAAACATCAAAATATACGGCTAAGTCAGTTAAGTAAGCATAACCTTTATCAAGTAAAGTTTGAACCATGGCAATTATTTCCTTGATGCATTGAGTGGCCCTTGGTTTAAAAGTCGGCTCCCAGAGATTTAAGGCCCGGGTATCTTCTTCAAAAATTTTAATATATTTTTCAGTTATTTGCTGGGGGCTAAGTTTTTCCTGCCTGGCGCTTTTTTCTATTTTATCTTCGCCTTCATCCTGGTCGCTGGTTAAATGTCCAACATCGGTATAATTGCGGACGTGTTTTACTTGGTAATCCAAATATTTAAGCACTCGGACGACACTGTCAGCGCAAAACATACCGCGCATATTGCCAATATGTTGAGTCCAATAAACAGTTGGCCCGCAATGATAAAAAGAAACCGTATTTTTTTTAATCGGCTTAAAAACTTCTTTTTGGCGAGAGAGGGTGTTATATAATTTTAGAGCCATTTCTTTTTTTTGAAATAAATGACCATAATGCCGGCCGTGATGAACATAAAGGTAAGAATAATCAGCCAAATAAAAGGATTTCGGCGAACTAGGGGAATATTGTCAAAAACATTCATGCCAAAAAATCCAACAACGACGCTTAAGGGAAAAGTAATAAAGGAAACTACTGTCAAAAATTTCATAATGTCGCTTAGTTTATATGAAAGGAGGGAATTATTAGTTTGTTCAATAGAGTTAATTAATTCCCGATGGTTTTCTAAAACATTCCAGACCCTGATAGAAGAACCAATTACCTCCTGGGCCAATGGTTTTGTTTCCTGGCTAAAGAGGCGAAAAGATTTCTTTTCCAAGATTTCCAGCACTGACCGTTGGGGTTTAGTCGCTCGACGAAAATCAATCAAATCCCTTTTGAGTAGAGCGATTTTAAAAAGCATTTCTTTTTCTTTACCTTTAAAAACCTGCGCTTCAACCTTTTCAATTCTTTGGCCAATTTGGTCAAGCATAGGCAGGCAGGAATCAATTAACCAGTCAAGTAAACTGAATAGAAGATGACCGCTGCTTTTAAAATATTGATTTTGATGATATTCCTGGACCTGGCAATCATTAAAAAATATCTCTAAATCAGGAATTTTATCAAGGTGGCTGGTAATTAAAGTAGTCGGCGTGACAATGAAGTCTAATTCCACTGTTTTGGCTTGGCCGCTTTTCCGCTTAAAGATTGGAAAATGAAGAACAATAAAAAGTTGATTGGGATATTCTTCTATTTTAGGACGATGAATCGGCGGCAGGAACTGCTGGACGATAAAAGGATGGAGATGAAATTTTTCCTTAAGTTCGTCTAAATCCTTTTGTTTTGGTTTCTGAATATCAATCCAAGTTATATTGTTGGCAGTGATTTTGTTCATAGTATTTTTTTTCCTTTCTATATTCATTTTAGCACATCGTCTTTTTATTTGACAACTTTTTGGAAAATGATACACTGATAATAGATAATAATGGCCAAAAAAGAATGGTTCGACAAGCTCATCATAAAAAGATAATTTATACTTCTGAAGAACCCGAAGAATCTGAAGGATTGGCATCCGCCAAAGGCGGACTCATCAGAAAACTTAAAAGCAAACTAAAAGAATGCCAAAAAGAAAAGGAGGAATATCTAACCCATGCCCAAAGAGCCATGGCGGATTTAATTAATTTTCAACGGCGGCAAGAACAAACCCAGGAAGAGTTAAGAAAGTATGGTCAAGAGAATTTTATCAGAGAATTATTGCCAGTTTTAGATAGTCTCGGGCATGGCGCCAAGGAAAACGAAGGTATTAGACAAATCAAAGAGCAATTGAAAAATATTTTAAAAAAACACGGATTAAAAGAGATTCAAACAAGAGATGAAAAATTTAACCCAGAATTTCATGAAGCAATAGAGCAGGTTCCCGCCAAAGTCAGCCAAAGGCGACCCGCTTCTGGTATGGGCGGGTCCGCCTCAGGCGGAAAATCGGGAACAATCATTAAAGAAATTCAGGAGGGATATATGTTGGGAGATAAAATTTTAAGACCAAGTAAAGTCAAAGTATCTAAATAAGAAAGGAGACATACTATGCCTATTAAATGGCGACAATTTAAAGAATTGGAAAATCCTTCCCATTCGCCCGATAGCTTCGAGGAGGATGAATGGGTGCCCTTTGTGCCCACCTTTCGAGCCGAAGAGCCGGCCTTGGATATTTATCAAGATAAGAATAATCTTTACGTAGAGATTCCTTTAATTGGTGTTGATCCTAAAAATTTAGAAATTTCTATTGATGATAATATCTTAACCATTCAAGGGAAAAAAGAAGAGAAGAAAGAAGTTAAAGAGAAAGATTATTTGCGCAAAGAAATCAAAAAAGGAGCTTTTCGCCGGGTAGTTAAACTGCCAATAGAAGTTAAAGGAAACAGAGCCACAGCAGAAAGTATTGGGGGGATGCTTAAAATTACCATTCCTAAGGCAGCTAAAGTAACTTCTCAAGCCAAAAGGATTCCTATTAAGATTAAATAAATATGACTAAAATAATTGGTATTGATTTAGGAACATCGAATTCAGCTGCTTCGGTGGTTGAAGCGGGCAAGCCAACGATGATCCCTTCAGCTGAAGGGACGGTGGTTGGCGGCGGTAAGGCCTTTCCGTCTTATGTGGCTTTTGACAAAGATGGTAATCTTTTAGTTGGCGAAGCAGCTCGTCGTCAGGCAATAACTAATCCGGAAAATACGGTTACCGGTTTCAAACGTAAAATGGGCACTAAAGAAAAATATACCTTAGCCGGAAAGGAATATACGCCGCAGCAGCTTTCGGCTTTTCTTCTGCAGAGAATTAAAAAAGACGCCGAGGCCTTCTTGGGACAACCCATCAATAAAGCGGTTATTACCGTACCAGCTTATTTTAACGATGCCCAAAGACAAGCAACAAAAGACGCTGGAGCGATTGCCGGCTTGGAAGTAGAAAGAATTATCAATGAACCAACAGCTGCTTCTTTGGCTTATGGGATTGATAAGGCCGGTCAGGAAGAAAAGATTCTGGTTTTTGATTTCGGTGGCGGCACCCTGGATGTAACCATTATGGATTTCGGCGAAGGAGTTTTTGAAGTCAAGTCAACTTCCGGCGACACAGAACTGGGCGGTACTGATATGGATAAACTTTTAGTTGACTATATTACCGAAGAATTTAAAAAAGAAAATAATATTGATTTGAAGCAAGATAAAACCGCCTTGGAACGCCTCAAGGAAGCCGCGGAAAAAGCCAAAATTGAACTCTCATCTACCTTGGAAACAGAGATTAATTTGCCTTTTCTTAGCGCTGATACAGCTGGTCCCAAGCATTTAGTCCTAAAAATTACCCGAGCTAAGTTAGAAGAATTAGTTAAGCCAATCATTGAGAAATGCCGTGGTCCCATAGAACAGACCCTAAAAGATGCTAAAGTTACTCCCAATAATATTACTAAGATTATTTTAGTTGGCGGGCCAACTAGAATGCCGGCTGTCCAAAAATTTGTCGAAGATTATATGGGTAAGAAAATTGAACGAGTGGTTGATCCAATGGAATGCGTGGCTATGGGGGCGGCTATTCAGGGAGGAATTTTAACCGGCGAGACAAAAGACGTTCTTTTATTGGATGTTACTCCTTTAACCTTAGGCATTGAGACACTGGGTCAGGTAATGACTCCTTTAATTGAAAGAAATACCACCATTCCTACTTCTAAAAGCCAGATTTTTTCAACGGCTTCAGATAATCAGCCGGCGGTGGATATCCATGTCTTACAAGGCGAAAGACCAATGGTGGCTGATAACCGAACCTTGGGCAGGTTTATTTTAGACGGCATTCCGCCAGCCCCTCGCGGCGTTCCCCAAATTGAAGTTAGTTTTGATATTGATGCTAATGGCATCTTGAATGTTAAAGCCAAAGATAAGGCCACTAATAAAGAACAGGCCATTACCATTACAGATTCGTCAGCTCTTTCTAAGGAAGAAATTGAAAAAATGAAACAAGAATCGGAAGCTCACGCGGCGGAAGACCGTCAGCATAAAGAATTAGTGGAGACCCGCAATCAAGCTGACACTTTAATTTTTTCTACGGAAAAGGCCTTAAAAGAAACGGCTGACAAAATTAAACCCGAAGATAAAAAAGAAATTGAAGATAAATTAGAAGTTCTAAAGAAAGTTAAAGATTCTAACGAAATAGAGGCGCTCAAAAAAGCCATAGATGAATTATCCCAAGCCATTCAAAAAATTGGCGCTCAATTATACCAAAAAGTCCAGGAAGAAAAAGCTGAACAATCAGAGCCAGAGATAAAAGGAAAAGCGACGGCGGGCGAAGAAAAGACAGTGGAAGGCGAGTACGAAGAAGTAAAGAAAGAAGAGAAATAAGATTTAGAAGCTTTCAGAAGCGAGGCCTTTAATAGAAGCCTCGCTTCTTTAGAAATAAATGCATAAAAATCGGATTACTCAATCAGTGGTAGCTGGTCTGGCTACATTGATTTCAGCGATTAGTTGGATTGGTTTAGAAAATGTTTTGTCCGAAGGCAATAATTGGCTTTGGCCCAGTATTGGTTTTTTAATTTTATTAATTTTTTTGAGTTTGAACTGGTTATTGACTAAATCAAAGGCGGTTTTGTTAATAACGCTTGTTTTGATTTTGGTTAGCTTTTTCTTTATTTTTAGTTTTAAATTAGAATATTTAGCAGTTTTGTTTATTGCTTCATTGTTTTTTCTTTTTGGTTCCTTCCGGGCAATTGATGAGAAAAAAGTCAGAATTAAAATACAGGTTGATAAAATTCTACGGCGAGGCCTACCCTCTATTTTAACTGGTTTGGCTTTAGTTATCGCGGTGGCTTTTTATTTCTCTCCTTTAGCTTTACGAAGTCAAGATCAAATCCGGCTGCCTCGCCCTTTGTTTAATATAATTATTCAGCCGATAACCAAAATATTTGAAGAACAAGTGCCTATTTCCCAATTATCAGAACAGTTTAATATTTCTTTAACTGGCGATGAAAAAATTGAAGATATACTTTATCAAGCAATTAATCAAGAAATCAATAAATACGGTCAGCCCTACAAACAATATTTTCCTCTCGGTTTAGCTCTGGGTGTCTTTTTTACCTTAAAAACAATTGGTTTTCTTTTTGGCTGGTTGGTTATTTTATTAAGCTGGCTGATTTTTAAGGTCTTAGTTTCCGCCGGGGCGATTAAGATACAGGAGCAGGCGGTTTTGAAGGAAATAATAGAGGTGTAGAATTTTTTATGTCCAAAGATTATTACGAAATATTAGGAGTTTCTCGAGGTGCTTCCGAAGATGAAATTAAAAAGGCCTATCGTAAATTAGCTCTTAAATATCATCCTGACCGAGCGCCTCAAAGCAAGAAAAAAGAATACGAAGAAAGATTTAAAGAAATTAGTCAGGCCTATCGGGTTCTTTCCGATAAAGAAAAGAAAGCTCAATATGACCAATTTGGTCAGACTTTTGAAGGAGCGCCTTTTGGCCAAGGATTTAGCCAGCAGGATTTTCGTTCTTTCCATGATGTTTTCGGTGGTCAGGATATTTTTGAAGATTTGGGTTTTGGGCGAATTTTTGAAGAAATGTTCGGCTTTGGTCCAAGAACCAGAACCAAACGAGCTACTCAATACGGTCAAGATATCGTCCTGGATATGGCCATAGATTTAGAAGATGCTTTTCATGGTCTTGAAAAAGAAATTGAAGTAAAAAAAATGGTCGTTTGTCCGGAATGTCAGGGAAAAGGCGGTCAGTCACTAAAACAATGTCCAGCTTGTCAGGGGAGTGGTTATCAGCAAACAAGCCGGCAGGGCTTGTTGGGATTTATTATTCAACAAAGACCTTGTTCGCAGTGTCATGGTCGAGGCGAAGTGCCGGAAAAAATTTGTCAAAAGTGCCGCGGCCAAGGAAGAATTAGAGAAATTAAGAAAATTAAAATAACTATCCCGGCTGGCATTGACAACGGACAGATTTTAAAATTAACTGGGCAAGGTGAAGCGGCTCCTTATGGCGGCCCGGCGGGTGATTTATTTATTAATATTCATCTGCGGCCGCATCAAGATTTTCAGCGCCAAGGAGACGATTTAATTTATAATTTAAATATTAACTTCACTCAAGCCGCCTTAGGTGATAAAATAGAAATACCTGCTTTAGCTGGAAAAGTTAAATTAAAAATTCCCGCTGGCATTCAAGCAGGGGAAATGATAAAATTAAAAGACCAGGGCATGCCTCGCTTATACGGTCGCGGTCAAGGTAATTTAATTGTTAAAATTCAAGTAAAGGTTCCTAAAAAATTATCTCGTGAGCAGAAAAAAATAATTGAGGAGTTAGATAAAACTAATTAATAAATAACTTCAGGAAACAATTTTTTATCTACGTGAAATTCCCCAGCGAGGAATTTCGCTGCCGAGAAATGCTCGCTCTTTTTGCTTCGCAAAAAACCATGCCCGCTCGCATTTCTAGGCCGATAAAAAATGTTTCCTGAAGATATTAAAGCTCTTCACATTATCTATGGGTATTCGAGACCTTTTAACTAATTTTCATATCGGGGTTGCCTCGGGCTGGGATTTGTTTATTATCCTTGTCTTTTTAATCTCTGTTTTTGTTTATGGCTTTTTTCTTGGCCGCAACCGGATGATTCTTTTGCTTTTAAGTAGTTATTTTTCTTTGATTATTAATCAGGTCATTCCTTGGTCGCGGCTCACTTCCTTAGGTTGGCTGGGTTTTAGTCAGGAACCTTCAGTTTCTTTTAAAATCTTAGTTTTCTCAGGAATGATTTTGTTGTTTTATTTCTTAATTCCTCGTTCAGTTTTAAGTTCCAGTTTAAGAATTAAAAAAAGAGGTGATGCTTCTTGGCTGCAATTGTTTATTTTAAGTATTGTCCAATTAGGACTGATAGCCGTGGTCATTCTTTCTTTCTTATCAGTTGAAGTAATAGCCAACTTCAGTCCTTTGGTCAAAAAAATATTTATCGGTCCGGAAGCTCAGTTTATCTGGCTAACCTTGCCAATTTTGACCATGGTTCTAATGCGCCGCAAGAGAAAAATAGAAGATTAAGCACAGTAATAAAAAATCAAGCTCTGATTATTTTAGCTTGATTTTTGTTTTGAATAAAGGTAAAATAAAAAATAAGGGGGTATAGCTCAATGGTAGAGCAGTTGCCTTTTAAGCAATTGATGGGGGTTCGATCCCCTCTACCCCTAC
>CAZPQT010000003.1:0-6459 GCA_964589195.1 uncultured Candidatus Saccharibacteria bacterium | reverse complement strand
GTAGAGCAGTTGCCTTTTAAGCAATTGATGGGGGTTCGATCCCCTCTACCCCTACTAAAATGAACATCAAACAAATCTACAATTTAGCGATTAAGCTCGGCATGGAGACAGATTTGCGGGGAAAGGCAAAAGTTAAAAAATATCTGGCCCGGCAAAAGGAAAAATATCAAAAACTGGAAGCGGAAAAGAAAAAAGAGTTTGACCAAGAGCGATTAATCAATCCCTATTCCGATACGCGGATTTTAAATCAGCCAAAAAATCCTCAAAAACCAATTAAAAAAATATTGGCTGGTATTGATATTGGCGTAGGAGAATTGCTTTTAGCCAAAGAATTAGGCAATATAGATTTAATCATTTCGCATCATCCTCATGGTCAGGCCTTAGCCAGTCTTGATGATGTGATGCAGTTACAGGCCGAAGTTTTAGCTCAATACGGCGTGCCGATTAATGTGGCTGAAGGTCTTCTCAAGCCAAGAATTTCGGAGGTCTCTCGTTTAATTTCACCAGCTAATCATAACCGGGTAGTTGATGCGGCTAAGCTTTTGGGGTTCGGCTTTGTCTGTATTCATACACCAGCTGATAATTTAGTGGCTGACTTTTTAGATAAAAAAATTAAAAAAGCTCAACCAGAATATATTAGTGATGTCTTGAAATTACTTAAAGAAATTTCGGAATATAAAGAAGCGATTAAAATCGGGGTCGGACCGCGGCTTTTTGCAGGCGATGAAGAAAATCGTTGTGGTCAGATTGCTATTACGGAAATTACTGGCGGCACCGAGGGCTCGCCAAAAATTTATAAAAAAATGGCTCAAGCCGGCATCGGAACAATTATTGGGATGCATATGTCTGAAGAACATAAAAAAGAAGCTGAAGCGGCTCATATCAATGTGATTGTGGCTGGTCATATGTCTTCAGATTCTATTGGCATGAATTTATTTTTAAATCAATTAGCCAAGCAAAGCATCAAAATTATCCCTTGCGCTGGATTAATCCGAAGATAAATTTGGTATCAAAAATACGGCTCAAACAATTTGAGCCGTATTTTTATTTTACTTCCAGATAAGCAGAAAAAAAGATTTAATCAGGTTAATCACTACCTTATTTTCAATAAGCAGACCAGTTTTTTGAGAAGTTAGAATAATGACTTTATCGTAGATAATAACAGTTTCTTTAAAAGGGGAAGAGATTTGCTTAGGGGATTTTCTTTCTAAATAAGGAAAGGGTGATTTCTTCTTCACTGGAGAAAGTTCTTTAACCTGGATTTTACCCAGTCGCTTTTTTATTTTCTGGTAAGTACTTTCTCGCTGGCTGCTCGGCCAAATTTTATTATCACTGGCTAAAACATAAATTTCCTTAGAATGAGTAGTCAAAAAATCATCTAACAAAATTTCCAAACCGCTTTTCCCTGAATAAACTTTTATTTCTTTTTTATCGTTTAAATAATACTTAGTTCGCAAAGCGGCAATCACCCGGAGAAATTCTCTTTCTTTTTCTTCCAATTCCTTTTTTTGTCTTTTTAAAATACCTAAAAGATGGTCAGGCGATTGAGCGGCAAAATATCTTTTGCCTTTTTCTTTTGATTGAGTAATTAACCCCTTCTTTTCTAAGGATTCAATAATCTCATAAGCAGTCGGCCGGCTAATCTGGGCTTTTTGAGCAATCTCCTGAACCGAAGTATAGCCCAATTCCAAGGCGGCTAAATAAACCCGTACCTCTTTCTCGGCTAAGCCCAATTTCCTTAATTCCAATGGCAAAATTGGCAAAATCTCTATTTTTTCCATTTGCTATAACTATAATTTATTTTTTGAAATCAGTCAATATTTAAGATAGATTGTCAGTTATCGTTTTACAAACCATAAATTAAAATATCGCTTAAATCAAGCGGTTTTTTGTTTATTTCTGTCCCTGTGGATAAGTTTTGTCGGAAAACACTTGACAAATGTTTTGAGATGTGTATAATGGGAGAAGAAAATATCTATCAGAATTATGGACAGCAAAACCCTTCTCATCATTGTTATCGTGGCCATACCAATATTGCTGACTTTGCTGATTTGGGCAATTGGCCGGCATTACCGGAGAAAGCAAAAATAGTTTGTCAGAAGTTTGGTCAATCGAATAAAGGAGGTTTAAAAAAATCTTCTTTGTTCGGTTTATCAGCCGAAAGGGATTCAGCAGCCGGGCCTAATGGTCTTTGACAGCTGAAAAAAAACAGGAAATACAAAGAACCGACGGTTCTTTCAAAAATAAATAATTTTAGAAAGGGAGGTAAGAGAAAATGACTGAAATAAGGAAAGTTGTTAAGGTAATGTTTTTTGCTATACAATGTATGGCAATAGGCATAATCGTCAATCCTCGCTTTTATATTAAGTTGATCGTTAATGAAGGTAGGCGGTTATTGGTTACAGACAATACTTGAAATACACATTATGAGGAGGGCAGGGAGATGTTAAAGATGATTTTGAGATTTTTTGTTGTTTGGACAAATCGGCAAACGTTGCTGGCGGTAACTTGGAGACTTGCTGTGTCTGTAGCAGATTGGCGGACTCTTTTGAGAAGAATTAAAGGCCAACCAATAGTTGACGCGGTCTTTATTAGTAATATGCGCGATAAGACTGATAGACTTCTTTATCTCGGTTCTTGGCGTCCAAAAGATGGTCATTTCAATGGCCCTCGTTATTGGATTAAGGGAGTGGCTGGCCGGACTCGAGCGTTAGATATTGTAACAGAGGATTTAACCACAAGCGAAGGAAGGCAAAAAGCAAAAAAGTATTTTATCAGTGCTACTCAGTGGGCCAAAGATAATGGGGCAAAAGTAATTTTATTGGCTGCCAGCACCAAAAGAATTTTTGGTGAAAATGGTGCCGAATTGAAGGAATTGTTTCCAGACTTAATTTTCACAATCGGGGATAATGGAACATTTCTTCTTTTAAAAGAAGAAACCCTTCGTGCTTTAAAGCATGCTCGATTAATGCCTAGACATTGTCGGGTTGGAGTTCTTGGCCCTTATGGGTTCCTCGGCGAAATGATGATCCAAGCCCTTACAGGAAAAGACTATGACGTTATCGGAGCTGGTCCTAATATTTCTGCACTAAAAAGAGTTGCTACGAGATATGAAATTGGAACATGCCAAACTTTTGCTGAAATGGGTAAAGTGGACGCAGTGGTGGCCTGTACTCATAGCGAGCGGATTCGTCTGAATGCCGAAAATATTGAATTAATCCGGCGTCCGGGTAAAAAACTGCTTATTGTGGATGTGGCTAAACCATCAAATCTCAAGTATCAAGAATTTCAGAAATGTCAAAATGTTGTTGTTCGGCAAGATGCTGGTAATGCCTATAGTCCTCAACTTAAGTATGTTTTAGGAGCGATTTCTTACAAGATGTTTCGTTTGATCCGAGGCGTAACCTTTGGATGCTTCGCAGAGGCGCTTTCTTTGGCTGCCACAATTAAAAACGGAGTGGAGGTGGAAGTACGGATGTTAAGAAATTCAAACTGGTTTATGGTTAATGCGGTTAATATGGGATCGATTGCTAAGATGTTCAGGCGGGATGGATTCACGTTTCCATCCTCACGCTGTTTCGGCAAGCGCGTCACTTCTTTTGACCTGAACTTAGGGTTGAAAACGCGAAACCATAAATCTTATTGGAGATTGGCCTTTAATAAAATAACGGCTTTTCTCTTTTGAGTAAACCATAGGGGCAATCTACAATAGTAGATTGCCCCTTTTCTATTTTCAAAATATTTAAAAAGTGTTAAAATATAATAAAATATAGAAAAAGGGATTTAGTAATAATTTTAAGATATTATGGCCATTTCTATTTTTTCCTTTTTGCCACTAATTAGCGCAATTTTTGTCCTGTTTTTGGGAATTTTTGTTTTCTTAAAAAATAAGAAATTAAAACTCAATATTATTTTCTTTTTGTTAAGTATCGCTATGACTGTTTGGCTTTTTAGTACTTTTATGATGTTTGTTTCTAAAACAGATGATCAGGCGATTTTTTGGGACAGAACTGTTTATTTGGGAGTAGTTCTTATACCAATTTTAATGTATCATTTTGGTCTTGCTTTTTCAAAAACCAGAAATTCTAAAATACTTTATTCGGGTTATTTTTTGGCAGTTACATTTCTTATTTTAAGTAGAACCGATTACTTTGTGGCTGATTTATTCAAATATCAATGGGGCGTCCATACCAAAGCACAGATTTTTCACCATATTTTCCTTGCATATTTTTCCATCTATTTGTTTCTTTTTTATTTTAATCTCTACTGTCATTATCGAAAAACCAAAATAGGTATTGAACGCAATCAAACCAAGTATATCTTTATTGCTTTTCTGATATTGCTTTCTGGCGTTTTAGGATATCTTCCTGCTTACGGTATAGGAATTTATCCTTTCGCTTATTTATCCGGATTAATTTTTACCATTATCCTTGCCTATGCCATTCTTAAATACCGCTTGATGGATATTCGGATGGCTATTAAGAGGAGTACTATTTTTTCAGGAGTGGTTATTATGATTACGGCGGCTTACGCTTTGGCCGCTTTTTTGTTAAGTTGGGTGGTTTTTGGCGGGGTCTATACTTTCAAGACTCAAATCATCGTTGGTTTAATCGTTGCTTTCTTGGTGGCTCTTGGCTTTAGGCCTCTTTATGATTGGCTGAGAAAAATAACTGATACATTTTTGTTCAAGGGAGAATATAAGCCTCAGGAACTAATGGCTGATATTTCTGATATTTTGTCGCAGACTTTGGATCTAGATAAAGTTGTTAATATTTTAAAAGAGCAAATTAGCCGGGCTTTAAGAATAGACAAGATGGAAGTGGTGGTTTTAGAAGGGGGAAATGAGATTGCTTCGGTCGCCAAAGGCGACCTCGCAATGACATCTCAAAAAACCCTTCGACAAGCTCAGGAGATAAAAGAACCTCAGGGCGTAAAAGCCCTGCGAAAACTAATCAATTATTTCAAAAAACAAAGAGAAGTTTTGGTTCTGGAAGAATTAAAAAGAAAAAAGGCCGAAAAAAACGGATTTGATAAAGGCGTTCTTTTTATTAGGGATTTGGAAAAACTTAAAACCGCTTTAGCTGTTCCTTTGTTAGTTAAAGAGAAATTAGTCGGCCTATTCCTTTTGTCATTTAAAAAGTCAGGTGATATGTTTACTGATGAGGACATTAAAACATTAGAAGCAATTGCCGCCCAAGCAGCCATTGCTCTTGAAAATGCCCGGCTTTATGAGGAAATGAAGGATTTTTCCAAAACGCTTCAGAAAGAGGTTAATCGTCAGACCAAGAATTTAAGAGATGCCAATATTCGTCTGGAGCAATTAGATAAGGCTAAATCAGAGTTTATTTCATTAGCTTCTCATCAATTAAGAACACCCTTAAGCATTATTAAGGGCTACATTTCTATGATGTTAGAAGGAGCTTGGGGGAAAATCACCGGAAAACAGAAAGAGCATTTAGAAAGGGTATATTCAAGCAACGAACGTTTAATTAAATTAGTTGAGGATCTGCTGACTGTTTCCCGAATTGAAGCAGGGCGTTTGGAATTTGATTTTCAGCCGCTGGCCTTAGACGAATTAACTGAAAGTATGATTAAAGAATTCAGCCAGATGACCGCTAAAAAAGGACTTTACCTGAAGTATATCAAGCCGGCAAAGGCACTGCCTAAAGTTAAAGCTGATTCTTTGAAAATCAGACAGGTTATTCAAAATCTAATTGACAATGCCCTTCATTATACTAAAGAAGGCGGGGCAACCATTCATCTTAAAGCAGAGAAAAATAATGTGAGATTTAGTATTGAGGACACGGGCATTGGCATTTCTTCTGAGGAACAGGTGACTCTTTTTGAAAAGTTTTCTCGCGGCAAAGAAATAGCCAGAATACATACTGAAGGAACCGGTTTGGGACTATACTTAGCCGCTAAATTAGTTGAAGCGCATCAAGGCAAAATCTGGGTTGAATCAGAAGGCAAAGGCAAGGGTAGCGCTTTCTATTTTGAACTGCCGGTGAAAAGGAAGAAATAAATTTAATGGAGAATAAAAAAAGGAAAATTTTAATTATTGAAGACGAGAAGTTTCTTTTGGAGATATATCAGAGTCGTTTTGAAAAAGAGGGCTATCAGGTTTTCGCGGCGATTAATGGGCTGGCTGGTTTAAAATTGGCCCAGAAAGAAAAACCGGATTTAATTATTCTGGATATTTTAATGCCGGGCATGGATGGTTATGAAGTAATTAAAAAACTTAAAGAGAATAATCAAACCAAAGAAATCACTATTTTAGTCCTTTCTAACTTGGGTCAGCGGGAAGAAATTAATCAAGGATTGAAATTAGGAGCTAATGATTATATTATTAAAACAGATTTGACGCCAAGCGAACTTGTTAATAAAGTAGAAGGGATGTTTAAATAAATGAAACGTATTTTAATTGCTGAAACAATTGAAAAAGTAGGGGAGCCAGTTAAA
>CAZPQT010000002.1:0-35371 GCA_964589195.1 uncultured Candidatus Saccharibacteria bacterium | reverse complement strand
CAGTTTTAGAGTTAGTAATGATGGTGCCGCCTTTGACAACTATGATGTCTGTCCGACTTTGACCACGCAACCAGAACCGGAGCCAGAGCCAGAACCGGAGCCAGAGCCAGAGCTGACTCCGTCTGGCGGCGGCGCAGTAAAACCCACTACAGTAACGTTTTCTGGAAGAGCTTTCCCGAATGCTACAATACTCGTTGTTGATAAAGATATAAAGTTTGAGAGAGTAATAAGCCAGAATATTGTCACAAATGAGGATGGGGCGTTTCAAGTCGATTTTATCGGCATTCTCCAAAGTCAGCACAGTTTCGGACTGGTCATCAAAGACGAAGAAGGTCGGCCTACCCAGACCAAATTTTTTAACATTAATACGCTGGCCAATGATTTCGTAGTAAAAGATATTTTTGTTCCGCCGACAGTCGGTCTTCCCGAAAGGTTGGTGACAAGGGGACGCAACGCTATCATCACCGGCTTTGCCTCGCCAAACAATGATGTCAGCATTGAAATAGATAATATAATAAAAGAAGAGGCAAAAGCAGAAAAAGACGGGTCGTATAAAGCGGCCGTAGATACCGGTATATTGGAATTCGGTACTCATCGCGTACGGGTAAAGCAGGTTGACACCAGTCAAAAGCGAGAAAGCGATTATTCGCCTACCAATGCTTTTGTGGTATCCCGTTTGATGTTACCCAAAACCGATTTAAGCGGTGACGGAGTAGTTAATATCAAAGATTGGAGCATGTTTCTTTCAAAATGGGGGTCAGAAGAAGAAACGCAGAAAAAAATAATCGATTTCAACGATGACGGGGAAATAAATATTTCAGATTTTAGTATATTTATTCGTGCTATTAAAAAATAAAATGAAAAAATGAAATATCAATTTAAAACAATTATAGCCATATTGGCTGGGGTCATTGCTTGGGGTATTTTTTCTTCGGCGCAGGCCGCTACACTTTCTTTAACACCTACTAGTTCCGAGATTGGAATCGGAGAAAAAATGACGATTGAGATTAGGATTGATAGCGAAGGGGAAAGTTTTAACGCGGCCCAGGCAGTAATTCGTTTCCCTAAAGATACGCTCGAGGTAACTGCATTAGACAAAGCAGAATCTGTATTCAGCTTTTGGCTTGAAGAACCTCAATTTTCTAACACTGAAGGTGTTATCTCGTTTATCGGCGGCACGCCGTCCGGAGTTTCCGGGGGCGCTGTCGGAATCCTAAAAATAGAATTTCTGGCAAGAGGAACCGGCAGCGGCGCACTTTCACTTACAGAAGCCGCGATCGCGGCGGCTGATGGAAGCGGAACCAATGTATTATCGAAGATAAATGATGCGGTGATTACGGTAGTCCCTCAAAGAATTATTCCAAAAGTTCCAGAACCCCAGCAAAAAATTCCAGAGCCCGAACAAATTATTCGGGAAGTCGTGCCTTCAGAGAAATTGCCTTCAGTGCCTATTCTTAAAATTCCACTCTATCCTGAAGAAAACCGTTGGTATAACCTGGTGGCGCAGTTTACGGTAAGTTGGGATTTACCGCTTGATATTTCTGGCGTGAGTACGGCGCTCAACAAATATCCAAATTCTATCCCGCCCGGACGATCCGAGGGACTTTTTGATAATAAAACTTTTGGTGCCTTGCAAGACGGCATTTGGTATCTTCATATGCGTTTTCAAAATAATCTTGGCTGGGGCCCGGCGGCGCATTATCGTTTGGCCATTGATACTTATCCTCCGCTTGGGTTTGAGCTTGCTGTTGTTGAAGGCGAGGCGACTGATAATCCAACTCCTACGTTTCGATTCGAGACCAGCGACGCCCTCTCTGGTCTTAAGGAATATCAGGTAAGAATTGGCGACGGCGATTTAATAAAAATTCCCGCCGCAGAGTTTAATGGAAGCTTTAAGTTGCCATTGCAATCGCCGGGTAAGCGACGGATTACCGTAAAAGCGGTTGATCAGGCCGATAATGGCATTGAAGATGACGTGGTGCTGGAAATCATTCCTATTGCATCACCGACCATCACTTTTGTTACTAAAGAATTATTTTCCAATGAAGAAAAAGGATTAACTATAAAAGGGGCGGCTTTGCCGGGCGTCAATGTGTTGCTGGCTGTTCTTCGGGAAGGCATACTTTTTGCCAACAGCACAACTCAGGCGGATGAAAGGGGCAACTGGGAATTTACTTTTGACCAGCCTTTTAGAAATGGACGATATATTTTAACTGCCCAGAGTCAAGATGAGCGAGGCGCCTTGAGTCTGGTGGTGGACTCTTCAGAGGTACGAGTCAAAAGCAAGCCAATTATTCAAATTGGGTTTATTCAGCTTGGCATGGGAGGCGCCTTGATATTTCTTTTTATAATAATAGCCGGAGGATTTGGCGGAGGAGTTTGGTTTTATAAAAAACAGCAGGAGAAACTAACGCTGCGACTTTTAGTTGTTAAAACCGATATGGCCAAGGTCTTTAAACTTATTCAGGATGATATAGAAAAATTACAACAAGCCATTGGGACTCCGACCGAGGCGGACGACGAATTTATGATGAAAAGACTGCAGGAAAATATCAAGAAAATGGAAGGATATCTCAAAAAAGAAATAGAGAAATTAGAATAGTTGATAATTTGTTTACATTAATAATAAAATCCCGAATTATTCGGGATTTTATTATTAGGGAGCGGGTAACGGGGATCGAACCCGTATTGCAACTTTGGAAAAGTTGCGTAATAGCCATTATACCATACCCGCCTTGGTCGGGGCGACAGGATTTGAACCTGCGATCTCAGCGTCCCAAACGCTGCGCCTTAAGCCACTAGGCTACGCCCCGTCAAATCATATTTTATAACACAATACAGCCAAGGTCAATAATCAAAAGCCCTCTTGTTTAATAATTTTCGTAACGAAATTTTCAGATTTGAGGCGAGGCAAAGTAAAAATTTTGAAGCGTATACAGAGTATACGTTGAGAAATTTTTACAAAGCCGTAGCCCAAATCTGGAAATTGCAGTAGAAAGGTTATTAGACAAGAGGGTTTTAGTTGGTCTAATTTTTTAACTATGGTATAATAATGGCAAATTCATGTCTTTTAAAAAAATTCTCCAGCAATTAAATTTTATTAAACAATGCCGTAAATACCATCTTTCCCTCTGGCAATGTCCCAGTTTTCTAATTATCTTAATCGGTCTGATTACCATTTCAGCTATGCTGGGCACTTATCTGGTGGCTACTAAATATACCAACCAACCAGAAATTGTTGCTTTAATTGTTATTGGGGTAACGACCATATTAACCATTATCAGCTATTTTGTTATTCAAGGATTTGAAAAATTGGCTGAAGCTAACCAACTTAAATCAGAATTCGTTAATATTGTTTCTCATCAGTTGCGCACTCCCTTAACCAGTATTAAATGGACAATCAGCTTAATGATGAAAATAGGGGGATTGACCGAGAGACAATTAGAAAAACTGAAAACAATCAAAGAAAGCAATCAACGCATGACTGATTTGGTTAATGATTTGCTTAATGTTTCTCGGATTGAGCAAGGAAAATTAGGTCTGCGGCCAGAAAAGATTGCTTTAAAAGAAGTAATCCAAAATTTAATCAAAGATTATCTCCCCTTAGCCAAGGCAGGTAATATTAGTTTGTCCTTGGAAATAGCTCAAAATATTCCCCTTATTTCCATTGACCCCCAAGGAATAAAGGTAGTTATTCAGAATTTAATTGATAATGCGATTAGATATATCAAAAACCAAGGCCGGGTTAAAATCAGCTTAAAAAGAAAAAAAAATATGATTAGATGTCAGGTCCAGGATAACGGGGTGGGCATTCCTCTGAAAGACCAGGGGAAAATTTTCCAAAAATTCTTTCGCAGTCGAAATATTATGAAATACCAAACCGAAGGAACTGGCTTAGGTCTCTTTATTAGTAAATCAACTATTGAGGCCTCGGGTGGTAAAATTGGCTTTAAAAGTCAAGAAGACAAAGGGTCAATTTTTTGGTTTGAAATTCCAATAAAATAATGGGCGGTGAACAAGAATACTAATTCAAGGTTAATTCAAAATTTAATTACTATTCATTGTTCGCTGTTTGCTAAAATTATGAAAACAATTCTTTTTATCGAAGATGAACCTGCCTTTCAAAAGGCAGTCGGTCAATTTTTAGAAAACGAAGGTTATCAGACAAAAAGCGCCTTAGACGGCGAAATCGGCTTGGCTCTGGCTAAAAAATTCAAGCCGGATTTAATTCTTTTGGATTTAATTCTGCCTAAGAAAGACGGCTTTGAGGTTCTTAAGGAACTTAAACAAGACGCCGCAACCAAGAATATCCCGGTGATTATTCTGACTAATTTAGAAGGAGGCACCGACGTAGAAAAAGCTCTCTCCTTGGGAGCAACCACTTATTTAGTCAAAGCTAATTATGAATTAGAAGAAGTGGCTAAAAAGATAAAAGGAATCCTCCGGTAAAATTTTTGATATCTGAATTCTGCCAAGGACAGTCCTTGGATTGATAGAAATTAGGGTTTTGGATTTACAAATTATGCAGGTTGAAGATTCACAAATCAAGGCCTTTATTCTTGACACTGGGCTGACCACTCAAGAAAAATTAGACCGGGCTGAAGAAAAGGCAAAAGAAACCAATGAGGAATTGGCTCAAGTTTTAGTTAAAGATAAAATAATTAGCCCAGAACAACTAATCAAGCTAGAGGCCTATATCCTCGGCATTCCTTTTGTCAATTTAGAGAAAGAAACTATCCCTGAAGAAATTCTGCAAATTATTCCCGAACCAATTGCTCGGCGACACAATATTATTGCTTTCCGCAAGAAAGGCAAAGAATTAGAAGTGGCTATGCTTAATCCAGATGACCTGCAGACAATTGAATTTATTAAAAAGAAATCCGACTTAAAAATCCTGCCTCGGTTAACTAATTCAGTCAGTATTAAAAATGCCCTCAAGCAATATCAAAAAAGTTTAGAAGCCGAATTCGGCGAATTAATTAAAGAAGAATCCAAAATAGTCACTCTGCCAGAAAAAGAAGGAGAAGAAAGTAAGGAAGAGTTAGAAAAAGCAGCCGAACAAATGCCCATTATTAAGATTGTAGATACGCTGCTTAAGCACGCAATTTTACAGCAGGCCTCGGATATTCATATTGAACCTCTGGAAAAAGAAGTTATTGTTCGCTATCGCCTTGATGGCATTTTACATGATGCCATGACCCTGCCCAGAAAGATTCGTTCAGGCGTGGTCGCTCGGATTAAGGTCCTATCTAATCTAAAATTAGATGAACATCGTTTGCCCCAAGACGGCCGTTTTAAAATTGAAACCGAAGCATACAAAATTTCTTTCCGAGTTTCCATTCTGCCGGTTTATGATGGAGAAAAAATTGTCTGCCGACTTCTCCCGGAAGATGCTAAGGGCTTAACTTTAGAAAAATTAGGTCTAAGAAGTAAAGCCCTGGAAAGAATTCATCAAAACATCAAAAAGCCAAATGGGATGATTTTAGTCACCGGGCCAACTGGCTGCGGCAAAACAACCACTCTTTATACAATTATGGATATTCTTAATGAACCAGGCGTCAATATTTCAACCGTTGAAGACCCGATTGAATACCGCATGCCTCGAATTAATCAAACCCAAGTCAAACCAAAAATCGGCCTGACCTTTGCCAACGGCTTACGCGCCTTAGTTCGTCAAGACCCGGACATCATTATGGTTGGTGAGATTAGGGATAATGAAACAGCTAGTTTGGTTATCAACGCTGCTCTAACCGGCCATCTGGTCCTTTCTACTTTACACACCAATAACGCGGCCGGGACTTTTCCCCGGCTGATTGATATGAAAGCCGAACCCTTCCTTATTGCCTCAACGACCAATGTTATTATAGCTCAACGATTAGTTCGCCGACTTTGTCCGGAGACAAAACAAAAATACAAACTCGATCCAGCTGAGCTCAAGAGTCTTCAAAACCAATTCGATTTAGAAAGAATTCTTAAAATCCTTAAAGAAGAAAAAATTCTTCCTTCAAAAGCCGATTGGTCATCTCTTGAATTTTATCGACCAGGCAAATCAGAAAATTGTCCTGACGGATACAAAGGCCGGGTTGGTATCTATGAGGTTCTTGAACTCAGTGAGACAATCAAGGACCTAATCATTAAAGAAGCTACCTCTGGCCAAATTGAGGAACAAGCTAAAAAAGAAGGTTTGCTGACTATGCTTGAAGATGGTTTTATTAAGGCCGCCCAGGGACAAACTAGCATTGAAGAGGTTTTGAGGGTCAGTCAAGATTAAATTCCTAAATCCAAAATCCTAATTTCTATCAATTCAAGGACTGTCCTCGTCATACCAAGGACTGTAACATAGGGACTGTCCCTAAGATACAGTCCTTGACAGGATTTAGATATTAGAAATTTAAATTCATGCCTACTTATCTCTACATAGCCAAAACTAAAAAAGGAGAGAACAAGGCGGGAACATTAGAAGCAATCAACAAGCACGAGTTAGCGGCTATTCTCCGAGAACAGGACCTAGTTTTAATTTCCGCTGAAACAACTGCTCAAAAAGAAAAAGCTGGTCATTTTGACTTAAAAGATTTTCTTCAAAGAATAGGACGGATTTCTTTGGTTGAAAAAATGATTTTTAGCCGGCATTTGTCAATTATGATTAAAGCTGGCCTTTCTCTCAATCAAGCTCTGCGCGTCCTGGCTGAACAAACTAAAAATCCGAAATTTAAAAAGATTATTGGCCGGGTAGAAGAAGATCTCCGCCGCGGTCAGCCTCTGAGTGATTGCTTAGCCAAAGAGCCCAAGGTCTTTAATGAGCTCTATATTAGTATGGTTCGGATTGGTGAAACCAGTGGCAATTTAGATAAAGTTTTAAAAATTCTAGCTGAACAAATGAGGAAAGACCACGAATTAATCAGCCGAGTCAGAGGAGCCATGATGTATCCAGCGGTAATTATTACGGCTATGATTGGCATTGGTATTTTAATGATGATTATGGTTGTTCCAAAATTGACTGAAGTTTTTACTGAATTTAATATGGAACTACCCTTAAGCACTCAGATAGTCATTGGTTTGAGTAATTTCTTAAAAAATCATTTATTCCTAGGTTTAATGAGCTTCATCGGCTCGATTATTCTTCTCCGATTTGGTCTAAGAAACAAGAAATTCAAAAGGGTTCTTGATAAAATCTATCTTCATTTGCCTATCTTGGGTAATTTAGTCCAAAAAACTAATTCAGCTCGTTTTGCCCGGTCGCTAAGTTCTTTGATGGAAAGCGGCCTGGCCATTGTTAAGGCCTTGCAAATCGTCGCCGGCACCTTGGGTAATGTCCATTTCAAAGAAGCCCTAATTAATTCAGCCGAACAAGTCCAAAGAGGCAAAGAATTAAGTCAGGCTTTAATCAACTATAAGAATCTTTACCCGCCCATGGTCGTCCAGATGATTCAAGTCGGCGAACAAACTGGCAGCTTGTCTGATATTTTAAAAAACTTGGCTGATTTTTACGAAGAAGAAATTGATAATACAACCAAAAATTTATCTTCTATCATTGAGCCGGTGATTATGGTTGTTATTGGGGCCGCCGTTGGTTTCTTTGCTATTTCTATGATTCAACCAATGTATTCAATGATGGGCGGGCTTTAAAAATTTCGGTTTTAAATTAATCAAGCAGTCCTAATGGCAAGGGCTGTTTTTTGTGATATAATCTTAAGATGAGACATAAAAATGGTTTTACTTTTATAGATGTTTTGGTCGGAACCGCTCTGCTGGTTATTGTAATGCTCGGTATTTTTACCGGATTCCAATTACTTTTTAGGGTCTTAGCTCAGTCACAAGGTCGGACTGTTGCCTTGGCTCTGGCTAATGAGCAAATAGAAATCATTAGAAACTTGCCCTATCAAGATATTGGCACTCAAGACGGTGTGCCGCCTGGCGAAATTCCTCAAATCAGAACCAAAGAAAAAGATAATCGGCTCTACACTATCACCACCGATATTATCTATATTGATGACCCCTTTGATGGAATATCTCCTGATGACGAACTGGCGGCTGATTACAAAAAAGCCAGAGTAGCCATAACCTGGTCAGAACATGAATTGATTAAGTCGGTCGTGGAAATAGCTAATCTTAGCCCGCCTAATTTAGAATCAGAAGTTAGCGGCGGCACTCTTTCGCTTTATGTTAATGACAGCCAATCCGGTCAGCCGATCGTTAATGCCCAAACAGAGATAATTAATGACCAAGTTGAACCAGCGGTCTATATTTTTACAACCACTGACGATAATGGCTGGCTTTCTCGACCCGGTCTGCCTCCTTCAAATGACTATGAAATCCATGTCAGTCAAACCGGTTATGACGAACACCGGACTTATTCGGTCTCGGCATCACTTGACCCGGAACCAGAATATTCTCAGGCCCAGCTTATTGAAGGAGATAAAACAACCAGATATTTCCTTATTGCCAAAGTGAGCGCTATCAATGTTCAAACAGTTGACGACCAGAATCAGCCCTTAGCCCAAATTCCCTTCACCCTAAAAGGAGGCCGGGCCATCGGTATAAATCCCATTGATGATTCAAAGGTCTATTCTTATGAAAACGACTATTTAGTTACCGATGCTAGTGGAGAAAAACAGCTTAATAATATGAGCAGCGGCGAATATTATCTCGAAGTAATCAGTTCTGATTACGCTGTTTTAACGCCCAATTTAGAAAGACCACTTATTGTTGAATCGGACATTCAGCAATCAATTACTATTACCCTGGCGCCTGTTGACCAGTCCTACTTGCGCCTCTTAGTTAAAGATGCTTCCACTGGCAATGGTCTTTCGGGGGCAATAGTCAGATTATCTAATCTGGCCTACGATAAAACTTCTCAAAGCAATGAAGACGGCCTTGCTATTTTCCCTTTTGATGAAGAGGATTTAATTGATGGCAATTATACTTTATCGGTTTCTAAAACCGGCTACCAAGATTATTCCGGTCCCCAAACAATTAATGATTTTACTGAAGCAATTATTGAACTAATTCCTTTGGAATGATGAAATTATTATTCAAAAAAAAGCAAAGGGGATTTACCCTTATTGAGACATTAGTCGTTTTGGGTATATTTATTTTTGCCCTGACAGCGGTGAACGGTTTTATGATTTATGCTTATCGGGCCAAGGGTTTTTCCCTGGCCCAAGCCCTGGCTATTGACAGCGCCCGCAACGGCGTCAACAAATTAACCAAAGAATTAAGAGAAGCTATTCAGTCGGACAGCGGCACTTATCTTTTGGCCAGCGGTGATGATTTTGAAATTATTTTCTATAGCGATATTGACAAAGATGACCAAGTGAAAAGAGTCCGTTATTTTTTAGAAGAGGAAAAACTAAAAAAGGGGATGATTAAACCATCTGGAAACCCCGTTGATTATTCTGGCCCAGAAGAGATTAAAATTATTTCTGATTATGTAAAAAATACCAGCTCAACCCCTCTCTTCTATTTTTATGACCAAACCCATGCCGGAAAAGAAACTGACCTGCCCTTAGCTACTCCGGTGCCAGGTGATATTTTAGATGAAATCACTTTAATTGGTATTAAAATGGCCGTAGATGTTAATCCTGAACGAGCCCCTGGGGTTTTAGAAATTGAATCAAAAGTCCAATTAAGAAATACTAAACAGAATTATTAAACAAACGATAATCACTCCCGGCGAAATTATGCCCTCATTCAATCAACTCAACGAAAAAGGAACTATCTTAACCTTGGTTTTGGTTTTTAGCTCTGTTTTTTTGTTAATTTTATCTGGTCTGGTAGGCTATATTTTAATTCAATACAGAAACAGTCAGCGAATGGTCGCTAAAGAGCAATCTTTTCATATCGCTGAATCAGGCATTGAATATTATCAGTGGTATTTAGCCCATGCCTTAGAAGGTCTGAGTGAATTAGAGCAAGCCCAATTCTGGGCTGAAGGCCAAACCATTGGCTTTCCCGACCCTTATCAAGGCGACTTTAAAGACCAATATGGCACAGTTATTGGTCATTATCAAATAGAAATTACTCTGCCCTTGCCTGGCAGCAATGCGGTCCTGATTAAATCCACTGGCTGGACTAATGATTATCCTCAAATGAAAAGAACTATCCGGGTCAGAAGAAGAAAACCTTCTTGGGGAGAATACGTCATTTTAATTAATCATCGGGCTTATTTGCCCGAAGGGATGACTGTTAAAGGCAGAGCCCATTCCAATGAAGATTTAAGAGTTGATGGAGTTATCTATAATTTAGCTACGGCCTCTGAAACGACCCATCCTGACCCTATCACTGAAGAAGAAGTTGAGCCAGGCGTCTGGACAACTAAAGAACCAGCTGAAGTTTTCTTAGGCGGCCGCGAGGATGGCGTGCCTATTATTGATTTTAATGCTCTGCTTGGCAAAATGGACACAATGAAAGATTTGACTTGGGGAACAAACTACTATTTGCCGCCGCCGGAGAAACACTGCTGGCCATTTGATTGGTTCTGTCTGATTGAACTTTGGGACCCATCTGGCTATATTATTGAATTGAAGGATAATTCTACTATTGACATTTACCAGACCAGCGGTTGGAGTTTTTGGGGATGGTTTCTGCCCGCTTTTAGCGGCTCGGAACTTTTGGGCAATTATCCTTGGCCGGCCAGCCGGTTGATTTTTACTGAAGCAACTGTCTGGGTTAAAGGAGAAGTCGGTCCTAATCAGATTACTATTGGAGCAGCTAATTTATCAGGCGTTGATTTGCCGGGAGCTAACAATTTAGCTGATATTATTATCCAAGACGACATATTACATACTGATGAGGAAGCCGTAGTCGGCTTAATTGCCCAAGATAATATCATGATTGACAAAGATGCTGGTCAGCCTGATTTAGAAATCAATGCCGCTTTAGTAGCTAAAGAGGGGCAAGTTGGCCGGGAGGACCTTGGCGACCAATTAGGCACCTTAATCATTAATGGCTCGATTGCGGCAAATTATTTAGGGGAATTTGGCGGCCAATATTGTTTTTGGGCCTGGTGCTGGGCCGCCGGCTTTGCCAATGTTGAATTGAACTACGACAATAATCTGCTTTACAACCCACCGCCTTATTTCCCTACTGAAGAAAATTACCAGACCGATATGTGGGAGGAGACAGAATAAGGGAAAAGTATAAATAATTAAATGGACATACTTTCTTCACTTAATCCAAAACAAAAACAAGCGGTCACCATTTTAAGGGGACCGGTTTTAGTTATTTCCGGACCGGGCTCGGGGAAAACTCGTTGTTTAACTCACCGCATTGCCTATCTTATTCGGCAAGATATTCCTGCAGCCAATATCCTGGCCGTTACTTTTACCAATAAAGCCGCTGGAGAAATGAAAGAAAGGGTTAAAAAACTTCTCTTGAGAAGCGGCCCTTCTCAGTCTGCGCCAACCATTGGCACTTTTCATGCTATTTGTTTACAAATTCTCCGTCGGGAAATAGATAAATTTCCGCCAGAGGACGGACTAAAGGGATATCAAAAAAATTTCATTATCTATGACCAAACTGACCAGCTCTCTTTAATTAAAAAAATAATCAAAGACCTGCAAATTAATCCAGAACAATTCAAGCCAAAATCAGCTGGCGAAATGATTTCCCGAGCTAAAGACGAATTAATTGACTGTCAGACCTATCAAGCCCAAGCCCAAGAATATTTTCCCCAGACCATAGCTAAAATTTACCTGGCTTATCAAACTGCTTTAAAAAAGGCCGATGCCCTTGATTTTGATGATTTAATTATGCTGACTGTCCAACTCTTCCAGAAAAATCCGGCTATCTTGAAAAAATGCCAGGAAAAATGGCAGTATATTTTAGTTGACGAGGCCCATGACACAAATCTCAGCCAATATACTTTAATAAATTTATTGGCTGAAAAGTATAAAAATCTCTGGCTTATTGCCGATCCAGACCAGTCAATATACAGCTGGCGAGGAGCTGACTTCAGGAACATCTTAAATTTTGAAAAGGACTATCCTCAGGCCAAAGTGATTCTTTTAGAAGAGAATTACCGCTCCACTCCCAATATCTTAGAGGCCAGCCACCATATTATCAGCAAAAATACTCAACGCAAAGAAAAGAACCTTTGGACTAAAAATCCCCCAGGAGATTTAATTAATCTTGTTGAATTAGCCGATGAAGAAAAAGAGGGAAATTTTATTGTCGATGAGATAACTAATTTATCTCAAGTTTCAGGCTTCAAGTTTCAGGATTTCACTGTTCTTTACCGGACCAATGCCCAGTCGCGAGCTGTGGAAGAGGCCTTTTTAAAAGCAAATTTCCCTTACAAAATTATTGGCACGGTCAGGTTCTATGAACGAAAAGAAATTAAAGATATGCTGGCTTATCTTAAACTGATTGTTAATCCTAATGATTTGGTTAGTTGCCAAAGAATCATTAATGTTCCTCCCCGACGTTTAGCCAAGTATCAGGGACAGTCCCTAATCTCCAGTCCTTCGGAAAAGGACTGGAGATTAGGGACTGTCCCTGAACCACTTAAAAACTTCTATCAACTAATTGACAATTTCCGCCAAACCAGCCAAAAAATGCCTTTAACTAATTTAATCAAAACAATCATCCAAAAAATTAATTACGAAAAATATATTCGTGATGGTCAAGAAGAAGGGGAGAGGCGCTGGGAAAATGTCCAAGAACTTTTGACCGTGGCTAATAAATATAATCAACTGAAACCCGGTTTGGGCTTGGAAAAATTTTTAGAAGAAGTCTCTTTATTAAGTAGTCTTGATGAAGTGGAGACAAAAAAGAACTTAATCAATTTAATGACCTTGCATTGCGCCAAAGGATTAGAATTTCCGGTGGTTTTTATTATTGGCTGTGAAGAGGGAATTTTTCCCCATTCAAGAAGCTCTTTTGACCTTGGACAAATGGAAGAAGAAAGACGGCTTTGCTATGTGGGGATAACCCGAGCCAAACAACGGGTCTATCTTACATTTACCCAACAACGGCGCCTCTATGGCCAAACCATGGTTAATCCACCTTCTAGATTCCTTTCCGATATTCCTGAGGGACTGTCCCTAAGATACAGTCCTTGAAGGACTGTATCTTAGGGACAGTCCCTCATCATCTATGTTTAAAAAATGTCATCTCCAGCCCAGTAAACGATTAGGCCAGCATTTTTTAATTAGTCAAAAAGCGCTCCAAAAAATTATCCAGACTGCTGAAATTTCTAAAAAAGATATTGTTTTGGAAATCGGCCCCGGCTTAGGCATTCTTACTCAAGAATTAGCCCAAAGAGCCAAAAAAGTTATAGCCGTGGAAAAAGATAAACGAATGGTTACCAGACTACAAGAAACCTTGAAAGATCACCAGAATGTTGAAATTATCCACAACGATATTCTCAAGATTCTCAGGGACAGTCCCTCTGATACAGTCCTTGAATCAAGGACTGTATCAGAGGGACTGTCCCTAAAGAAATATAAGGTAGTAGCTAATATTCCTTACTATTTAACTTCGCCGCTGATTCGTTTATTTTTAGAATCAGCCCGGCCGCCTCAAGAAATGATTCTCCTGATTCAAAAAGAAGTGGCTCAAAGAATTTGCGCCAAGCCACCGAAAATGAGTTTGTTAGCCGTAGCCGTCCAATTTTACAGCCAGCCAAAAATCATTTCTTACGTCTCCAAAAAATCTTTCTGGCCTCGACCCAAAGTAGATTCCGCCATCATTAAAATCAGCCAGATTAAAAAACCGAAAAACATCAACCCAGAAAAGTTTTTCCGAATCGTCAAAGCTGGCTTTGCCAGTCCCAGAAAACAATTAATCAATAACCTTTTTCAAAAACTCAACTTAGACCGGGGAAAAATAAAAAAAGCCCTGACTCAATGTCGTTTAGACATTCAAGTCAGGGCAGAAAACCTGTCCGTTGAGGACTGGCTGAAATTATTCCATCGTTTTCATCGTTCAAAATCGCCTTGATGAAAAATGATGTACCAGCCGTAATTTTCGTCATAATAGACCCGGGAATCAATTGAGAATCTCTTGTTAGCTTCCCCCAATGACTGCCAGCCATACTGCTCTGTTTTCATTCTGCCTTGGGCATAAATATTATGCCCGCCCAAGGGCATCACTGCTTCAACAACTGCTTTGGGCGGCAGGTCAAAATCGGGCGGACCCTTGGCTTTTCCTTTTTCAAAAACCGGATCCAGCCAAATCATAATGAAAACATTATAGGTCTGGTTTTCAATATAACCTCGAGTAGGATCCGGATAAAAAGTTCCTACCTGGATTCTTTCTTCCTGGGGCTTCTTTCCTTTAACTACGTTTCCCTCTTTTTCCTTAACCACTACCCGAGGATAATTAGGGTCTTTAATCACCGGATAATCCTTAACTTGAAAAGCGCAAGCAGTCAAGAATATTCCCAAGACACAAAACAAGCAAATTCCTTTCATTTCCTTCGCCTCCTCCCTAAGGCATACCGAACAAATCCTTAATTGCCTGAGCCGTATAAAAGGTTTTATGAATCCTAAACCGACCAGCCACGCTAGTATTTACCTGTGGCAGATAAACAATCTCGCTGGCACAAGTTCTAATACCTAATTTGTCAACATGACAGCGTCGCCGGGGGTCAATATAGGTTCTGAAATGAACCACGCTTTCCCCTAATTCCCGGCCGTAAAAACGTGTCCAGAAGATGTAAAGGGTATACTTGGTATTCGGGGTTAAATCCAAGCGCAACATATTCCAAATCTCACGGGTATAGGCTGATTCAATTCTAAACTTTAACACTGGCGAAATAGCCCACATCAGACCGTTGGTTGCCGGATCAATAGTAAATAAGTCGTCCTTTGACCAATAATTTCCTCGAGACAAAGAGCCGTAACCATAAGCCCCTTCGTTTTTATTAACCAAATTAACCGTGCCAGGCACCGGTGGCGGCATGGTCGCACAACTCACCATTACTGAAAATACCAATACCAGTAAAGGCAACCAAATCATCCTTCGCTTTCTCATTTCTTTTTCTCCTATTTAAAGTCAAATTTTTATGTAGTTTTTAAAAAACCGATACCTCAATAATACATCATTTACCCAAAAAAGTCAATGGCTTTGGTTGATGATAAGCCGGGAATATCCTTAAGGAAAAGCAATGCCCCTCTTGAGAGTGCCACTGCCAAATATCTGTGGATAACTACAAAAAAGACAGTTTGGGTTATTCATTAAAATATTGTATAATAACATAAAATGAAGCCGCTAAAATCATTCAAAAAAATAAATATCTTTGCGGTTGTTTTTCTATTACTGATAGGCATAACTATTGGCGGATATTTGGTTTTGAAAAGTAAAATCGGCACCGCTTCAATCAGCGAACAACTCTCTCAAATCCTTGAACAAAGTAAAAAAACCATGGCTAGTTGCCAACCAAATCCTGATGATAAAAACAAAGACAGCGATAATGACGGACTAATGGATTGGCAGGAAATAACCTGGCAAACGGATGCCTGTAAGCCCGATACTGACGGAGATGGTTATCTTGACGGCGAAGAAGTTGCCTCCGGATATAATCCTACTATCCCGGCGCCTAATGATGAATTGCCCGATAGAGACCCAACTAAGCCCCGTTCCATACCCCACAACCTGACTATAGCTTTGGCCGGGAGTTTAAGAGAAAAAATAACTAACCAGGGGATGGAATCAATATCAGATGTCTTAGACCCGTCTTCAATCAGTACGTCTAATCGTATTGTCAACACCGCTATTCAGCAAGTAATCAGTCAAGCCATGGAGGAATTTTCCTTGCCTCATATTCCCGATGAAGAAATAGTTATCTCGGCTGATAACAGTCAAGCGGCCATTCAATTCTATGCTGGAAAAATGGTTGAAGCTATTGAGCAATGGGAATCTAAAAGTTCTATTGACCAGGGAAATTCATTTGAATCAGAAAGCGAGCTTTTTTATTATGCTATTCAAGATAGAGATTTTACTGAAATTGATAAATACATCAAATTCTATCAAGGAGCCGCTGAAGAACTCAAGCAAATCCCAGTGCCGGCTGGCTTAAAAGATATTCACAAAGAACAAATCGGTATTTTTCAGGTAACCGCCAATATTTTCAAAGCAATTAAACAGATAGACCAGGACCCGCTCAAAACAAATTTAGCTTTGGAACAGTATAAAGTTACTAAAGATTTGCTTAAACAAATGTTTCTAAAATTAGCTGATAAACTTGACCAATATTAAAAATGTTTAATCTATTTTATAAAAATTCTCTTTTGCAAGGAAATTTAGCCGCTGTTTTAATCATCACCATGATTTTTTTGGCAGGCGCCTGGGTTTTATTTTATCCTAAACCAGTCGAAGCCCTTACCTTTGTAGATTTAGTAGCTTACGCCCAACGAGCTTATAATGCCGTTAAAGACGCGGCCAAATGGGCTTGGGAAAGAGTTCAAGCGGCCTATGCTTATGCCGCCGATAACATAAAAACAGCTATTGCCCTTTGGCAAAAGAGCGATACTTTGCTGGCTCGGGTCACCCGGGTGGCTGCGACAATAGCTATTCATACGCTTATGAATATGCTGACTAATGAGATTATTTTATGGATTCAAGGCGGCGGCGAACCAAAATTTATTAGTGATTGGGAAGGTTTTCTTGGAGACGCAGGCAACAAAGCCGGCGGCTTATTTGTGGATAAATATTTAGGTGCCGGCTGGCTTTGTGAACCATTTGATATAGCCATTAAAATCCCTTTGTTAGGCGTGTCTACTTTTGATGAAAGAGTCAAATGTACTCTGGAAGATATGGGTATTAATATTAAAATGTTTTATGATGATTTTAAGGAAGCAGGCTGGATGGGTTGGATTGAACTAACTAAACCGCAAGGTAATTTTTACGGCGGTTATCTCGTTGCTCAAACCGAGAAAAAAATTCAAGAAGAGAAAGCTAAAGAAGCAGCTGGGCAGGAAGGAATGGCTGGCAGCGGCTTTTTGTCAGTCAAGGTTTGTATCAGAGGAAAAGTTGTAGATAATTATACCCAGGAAGTTAATAGTGTCTGTAATGATATTGGAAGTTGTAAGAGCGCCAAAGAATCAGTTGAAGGCGATATGGATTATTCTTTTATTTGTGAAGAAGAAAAAGTCCAAACACCGGCTTCAGTTTTATCTGACGTAACCAGCCGAGCCATGGACCGGGAAATGGATATCCTAGGTCAAGAAGTAGCGACCATGACCGCTAACCTTGGTACTTTCGCCCCCTATGTTGTGGCTATCGGCAATGCCTTAATTAACCGACTAATTCAGGAAGGATTAGAAAAAATTCAAATAACCGGACCAACCGTAGAGAATCCGGACGAACCTTTGCCAGCCGGCAGTCCCATTGCTGACATAGAAAGCCCGGCTGAGGCTATGATTGCGGCAGATATGGCCGCTTTCTTAGTTGATCAACAAGAATTTCTCAAAGAAAATTTAGAAACCCAACTACTGCCTCAACAACAATCTAATTTGAGCGTTATGACAAGCATAGAAACTATACAAAGCAATATTCTAACTACTTTAGAAACTATTTTCGCAGTTGACTGTTCTTTACCTCTCTGGGCTAATTCTCAAATGACCAGCACATATACAGAACCGGCCCAGGCCATTGATGAAAGTGAGCGAACCATAGAAATATTTCAAATTACTGCTTCCAATATAGGCAGTATTTCAATTAAAAAATCGAGTTGGCAAAAATGGAGTAGTTGCGCTTATGAACACGAAGGTTATTGTACTCCTGGATATGTTACTTACCATCTTCATGAAATTCTGGAAATCAGTCCCCAGATAACCAGCCAGATAACCGGCTTGGGAGAAAACATTAGTTCAACCAACCAACGGATTACTGATACCGCCACGGCCATCGCCTCAACCAACGACTTTATTGAGAAAGTAGATGAATATGTTACCCTCTTTGACGAAACCTTGCAGCCGCCAACCGACGAAGAGCAAGCTGCCTTAGATACCGAAAGAGACGCTGTCCAAATAGCTTTAGAATTGCTTATTAGTGATGGGCAAGCAGCCGCCCAATCTTCATCTGAAGATATGTCTGGGCTTAGCAATGATACTCAAGAGGCTAATATGACTGTTAACCAAACAGTGGACAATCTTCTGCAAGCCCGCGGCTTCAGTGAAGAATACCCCGAAGCAGGCACTCTCTATGTTCAAAAACAATCTTTGCAAGTCAGTCTTTCTGAAGCACAAAATATTTATTCAATCTGTACAACGCCAGGAAATGAAGAAAAAGAAGGCACACAATAAACGAGGAATAAGAATCTAATTAGAGTTTAGTTAAAATGCCAAGCTGGCTAAAAACAAAAAAACAGCTAATTATTTTTAGTTTAATCTTCCTGATTACTTCTTTAGGAATTTTTGTTTTGGGAGCTAAAGATGCCAAGGCAGTAGATTTAGGTATCGTTGATGGTCTAAAAAGTATCATCGGCGATATTCTTTTGTCTATTCAGGGAATGATTGGCACTATAGTCACATGGTTAGCTGCCTTAGGCCTGGGCATTCTTAACTTTACTGATCCGCAAAAAGCCAAATTAGTTCAAGAGGGCTGGAAAGTGGCTCGTGATTTAGCTAATATGTTCTTTGTTTTAATTCTTTTGGCCATTGCCTTTGCCACGATTTTACGAATAGAAACCTATGGCATGAAATCTCTTTTGCCAAAACTGATTATCGCCGCTCTTTTGATTAACTTTAGTTTGGTCTTTGCCGGAGTGGTCATTGATTTTTCCGGTGTCTTGACCAACTTTTTTGTTGGCGATGGCCAAGTATTTTTTAAAGATATTGCTAGTGCTATGAAATTACCTAAAATTATGACTACCACGGCTGAAAAAAAAGGTGAAAGCTTCCGGTGTATAATGGCAGAAACATCAGTCGAAGGATTGACAGCGTTTCAATGCAATTCCTGCCAAGGAACCTGTGAACCAATGCCAACCGAGGCTAAGATACAAACAGAAAATGACTGGAAAGGACTTAGTGATAGTTACTGGGCCGTAATTATTTCTTTATTTTTTTCCATTATCTTTACTGTGGTGGCCGCTTTTGTTTTTGGCGCCTTAGCCTTTCTTTTATTAGCCAGGATCATGATTATTTGGTTCCTGCTTATTTTAGCTCCCATTGCCTGGCTTTTTTGGGTTTTACCAGCCACCCGGCACCTTTTTAGCCAATGGTGGAACACTTTCATTAAATGGGTCTTTTTTGCTCCGGCGGCTTTCTTTTTTATTTGGCTAAGCGTTAAATCCTGGTCGCAGTTTATTTCCCCTTCAGGAAGTAGCGCAGTTGAAGGTGTCAAGCAAATAGTTAGTGATGAGATGCTCGGCTCGCGGCTGGTCCCCCAAATAATGGAACCGACAAATTTTGTTCAGTTTCTTCTCGTCTGCGGTATGCTCCTCGGTTCTCTGGTTGTTGCTCAAAAAATGGGCATTGCCGGCGCCAATGGCGCCATGGGCGTGGCTAAATGGTTTGGCAAAGGAGCGGCTAGCGGAGTGAACCGCTGGTTAGCCAGCGGAGGTAAATTCCCAAGCTTGGCCTCCGGTTTGAGAAGACTTAAATTAGAAAAAGCAGCCAAAGGAGTAGAAAGAATAAGCAAAGTTACCGGTATACAAGCTTTAGGTCGAGCTAAGAGGAAAATTGTCCCTTACGTTTCCCCTGGCGTCTGGAAAAGGGGCTGGGCGGCTCGCCGAGAAGAAGCCGAACGCGGGGCCTATCGATTATCAGCCCCGGCCCTGCAAGATAAGCTCACCGGCGCTTTCTCCTTAGGTAAAGAAAAAAGCGATTATTTGGAACGGGCTAAAAGAGCCGAACGGATAGAAGAGGAAAATAAAATAGTGACGACTAACTCCGAAGAATTAACTGGTGGCTTTAAAAAAGCCCAGGAAGCTGGTCTTGGATCAAAAGCAGCTGCCTATGCCATGAAAGCAGCTGCCCAAGGCGACCTCAATGACTTGATAGGAAAAGTTGGTCCTGGTTATAATTTCGATGCCGAGGGCATATCTAAATTTACCGAAGAACAATTAAAGCCACTTTTAGGAGAACAGGACGCTTATCGCTTGGGCCATGACCTTAATAAGTCATCGGAAAAGGTCGGTCAATGGCAGGGTCGGGTCTTTAAATCAGAATATGACGAAAAGACAGGCAAGACCACTTATAAGAATCTTGTTAAAGAATTAGGAGTAGAAAATGGAAGTAAAGAGGCCTTAATGGAAGCCAATAAGGCCTGGTCAAGAATGGAACCTCAAGAACGAGCCAGATTTACTCACCGCTTAAGTATTATTTCTGAATCTAAGGATGTGCCACCTAAAGACATGGGTATCAAAGGTCATGAAATGTGGATTAGCGGTCTCCCGGCAGAACACGCTAACAGAATACCCGACGAGGTTATCGGTACGCTTATGCTTAAACACGCTAAAGAAACAGAAAAGATAAATCCGGAACTTTATAAGGCATTAAGTAAAAGGCTAACAGAAAGAACAGATGAACAAATAGAGGAGATGAAAAGAATGGTCGGAGCTGAAGAAGCAAAAATGGCCTCGGAACTTAGCTCTTGGAAACGTGGAGAAAGCCAATCCAGCACTGTTCCACCAACTGAAAAAGCATTTAGAGAGGCCCGGGCTAAATCCCCGCCAGGCGCTTTTGGTTAAATAATAAATATCAAATAAAAAAAATGGCTATTCAACTTACTGCTGAACAATTAAAAATTATCCTGGAGAAAGCCCAGCCAATTTTTGAACATTTACAAAGAAAAAAGGCCCTGGAATGGTCCCGCCAATTAGAACGACCGGTGGCTGATTTGGAAATGACTGACCGAGCTCTCTTTGCCCAGTATCAAAAACTAATTGCTCAATTAAAGTGGGTAGCTTGTCCTTTGATTAGAAACGACCAAGAATTTTCAGAATTGGTTGAGAAACATTTTTTAGAAGGTTTGGCCTTGGATGTTAGTTTAATTGATTTGGTCACGGCTAAATTAGAACTTCAGTTTGGGGTTAATCTTAGAGAAACCATCAATGAAATCCTCTCGGCTTTAAGGAAAAATAAACAAAACTTAGGCAGTCAGCCAATTGACGTAAAAGGGGAATCAGCCCCGGTTAAATCTTGGGTTAAAAATTGGCTGCTTGACTTTATTGGAAGCGTCAAAGCAAAAAATCCCAGCCAAATAGAAGAAGCTGATTATTTATTTAATAACCAGAATGCTAAAAAATTATCAGAAAGCGACAGGGAAACATTGGGTAAAATTCTGACTTTCTATAATACCTTCAAACTTTACGCTGACGGGCTTGCTTTAAGAGAAAAGGCGGCTCCTTCCGGGCCAAGCCCTCCGGTAACTCCCATAACTCCCAGCCCATTTCCTGGTCAACCGGTTCCTTTGCCTGCCCAGCCAAGCCCTGCCCGACCGCTCTCGCCTTCTTCTCCTCAACCGACTGAACCAGAGCCGAGCCGCCGCGATATCTATCGGGAACCTGTTGAAGAGCCGCCTAGACCTGGTCAAGTTGAACCAAAAATAGAAGGAAATGTGGTTGATTTAAAAAATAAATAAATATGAAATTCGATGTTCCCCAATTTATTGAAGTAGAGGACAAGATAATCGGGCCATTGACCCTAAAACAGTTTCTCTATATCGGCGCCGGGGCAGGTTCGCTTTTTCTGCTTTGGTTTTTTCTTAAATTAGGTCTTTTTATTGCGGTAGCTATTCCGGTTGGTCTTCTTTGCGGCGCTTTAGCTTTTTACAAAGTCAATGGCCGACCCTTTATTTCTTTCCTAGGTTCCTTAATTAAGTATCTAAGAAAACCGAGATTATATCTTTGGAGAAAAAAATAATGCCTCAACAAAAAAAATCAGCTTCCATTCAACAGCATTTATCAATTAAAGAGATTAGAGACGATGTCATTATTCTTAAAAGCGGCGGCTGGCGGGCTATTTTAATGACCAGCAGCTTAAACTTTGCCCTTAAATCAACTGAAGAACAAGATGCCACCATCTATCGTTATCAAAATCTCCTCAATTCCCTTGACTTTCCCATCCAAATTGTGGCCGCCTCTCGAAAATTTGACATCACCCCCTACATTGAAATGCTAGAACAAAAACAAAATCAACAAGAAAACGAACTCTTAAAAATCCAGACCTCGGAATATATTGATTTTATCAAAGAATTAACTGAAATGACTAATGTTATGACTGAATCCTTTTATCTGGTAATTCCTTACAGTCCCTCTATTGTCAAAAAGGCAGGATTCTTCAGTAAGTTTTTTGGAGGCGGAAAAAAACAACCAGCGGTCCAGGAAGAAAAATTTCAAGAAATTAAAAATAATCTTTGGCAAAGAATGGAGTTTGTCATTTCTGGCCTGCAAGGAATCGGCCTTAAGGCCATCCCCTTAAAAACCGAAGAAATAGTTGAGCTTTTCTATAAATTATATAACCCCAGCGCCAAAGAAGAACCAGAGCTCCAAAAAGCCAAAGAAATGAGAATCCAATAAAAATATGCCCCTATTTAAAAAAAATGAATCTGCCATAGGCGGAGAAGAATTTCCCGAAATAAGCCAACCAACCAGCTTGGTTGATATGATTGCCCCGGCTGGCTTGAAAATTGATTCTAATTATTTTCAAATTGGCGAAAAATACGGCCGAACTATTTTTGTCTTTACTTATCCAGCTGTTTTGAATACTGGCTGGCTTTCGCCTTTAATCACTCTGGACCAGGAAATGAATATTGCTCTGTTTATTCATCCTTTTGAAACAGGTGTTATTTTGAAAAACTTAACCAAAAAAACAGCCCAAATCCAGTCCCAAATGTCTCTCCAGCAAGAAAAAGGCAAAGTCCGCAGCCCGGTTTTGGAAACAGCTCTCAAAAATATTGAAGAGCTGCGCGATAAACTCCAGCAAGGGGCAGAACGGCTTTTCAAATTCGGCCTTTATCTCACTTTTTTTGCTGATTCCGCTAAACAATTAGATGAAATTGAAAATAAAATCAGGGCCCTCTTGGAAAACCAGAGTATTTATGCTAAACCAGCTGTCTTTCAGCAGGAACAGGGCTTTATCTCCACTCTCCCCTTAGAAGAAGATAAGCTCCTTATTCACAACAGTTTAAATACTGCCTCTCTTTCCTCTAATTTTCCCTTTATCTCTTCTGATTTGACTGATAATAAGGGGATTCTATATGGTATTAACCGACACAACAACTCTTTAATTCTATTTGACCGCTTTGGTTTGGAAAACGCCAATATGTGCGTATTTGCCAAGTCAGGTTCAGGAAAATCATACGCAATTAAATTAGAAATTCTCCGTTCCTTAATGCAGGATACTGAAGTGATTGTCATTGACCCGGAAAAAGAATACAAGTATTTAGCGGAGACAGTTGGCGGTTCGTTTATTGATATTTCCTTAACTTCGCCCAATAACCTTAACCCATTTGACCTGCCTATCCCCGGACCAGACGATAAGCCAGCCAACCTATTGAGAAGTAATATCATTAATTTAGTCGGTCTTTTAAGAATGATGCTGGGCGGCCTGACTCCTGAAGAGGATGCCGTTATGGATAAGGCCTTAACTCAAACTTACGCCGCTCGCGATATTACGCCGGAATCTGATTTTAGTAAAATCAGCCCGCCTTTAATGTCAGACCTTTATGCTATTTTAAAAGGGATGACTGGCGGAGAAAGCTTGGCGACCCGCTTAGAAAAATATGTTAGCGGCAGTTACGCGGGCTTTTTTAACCAACCAACCAACGTTCAATTAAAGAATAAATTAATTGTCTTTAGTATTCGGGATATGGAAGATGAATTAAGGCCACTGGCTATGTATGTTGTCTTACGCTATATCTGGAACGTTATTCGCGCTGAGAAAAAAAAGAGAATGATGGTGGTTGACGAGGCCTGGTGGATGATGCAGCACGATGACGCTGGTTCCTTCCTTTATGGTATTGCCAAGAGATGCCGCAAATATTACCTTGGCTTAACTACTATTACCCAGGATGTGGCTGATTTTATGAAATCCAAATACGGCAAGCCGATTGTGACTAACTCTTCTTTACAGCTTCTCTTAAAGCAGTCGCCGGCCACGATTGAAGTAATCAAAGAAACTTTTAATTTGACTGACCAGGAGAAATATATGCTTTTGGAATGTCCGGTCGGCGAGGGTCTCTTTTTCGCCGGCCTAAAACATGTGGCTATCAAGATAATCGCCTCCTATACCGAAGACCAAATTATTACTTCTGACCCAGCTCAGTTAATGGAAATACAAAAAGCTAAAGAAGAATTGGCTGAAGAAGAAACAACATCCGAAAGCGAATCCATTCCTCACCCCACGGCCGCGCCGGCTATTCCCAAACCTACGCCCGAAGCCGTTCCCGAACTGACAACTGAACCCGCTTCTGAATCCGTTTTAAAATCTGCCCCTGAACCCGTTGCTAAACCTGATGTTGAACCTGCCCCTCAACCCGCTTCTGAACCCGCACCCGAAGCCATTCCCAAGCCAGCTGCCGAAGAAAAAGGAGAAAAAGATACTGCTTACTAACTATCGGGGTCCCGACTTTAGTCAAGGACTAATCCCTGTCTAAAGGCAGGGCTCCAAAAAACAATGCCTGATTATAGCGCCCAATTTAATCAAGATAAAGCCAAAGGCATAAAAGCAAAATTGGCTGCGAGAATATCAAATAAAGTAGTCCAGAGAATGACAAAAGCAGTAGAAGATAAACAAATTTGGGTCTGGCCCTTTGCTTTTATGTTAGCTGCTTATAATGATTTAGCTGACATTGGCATCATTGGCTCAATTCCAATTATTGGAGATGTTATTGATCTTATTGTCTGGGCGATTCTTTTCGGTTTTACGATGAGCCTCGGTGGACATATAAGATTGAAAATATGGATAATTATTTCTTTAGCCGGGCTTTTTGAACTAATCCCTTTTGTAGATCCTATTCCGACTTGGATAATTTCTATTGCCTGGGGATGGTATATAACGCAGAAAAAGGGACAAATAGCTGAAGAGGGATTAAGAAAGCTACAAGGAGGCGTTATCGATAGAAGAGCTGTAGCAGAATTTAGATAAAATTATGAGCAAAAAACAAAGTTTAATTAGTTGCCTGTTGTTCTTGGTTTTTGTTTTCTGTTTTCTATGGTTTTTGCCAGTCCAAAGCCAAACTTCGGAAATCAACATCACCTTGACCTGGTCAACTAATACTTATATCCCTCTTGATTATCCAGGCAAAGCCCTGCCAGTTAAAGGAAGTGTTATTGAGGTAGCAGCTAATATTGATTCCCAAGAAGTCAATCCTCAAGAATTAAATTATCGTTGGTTTCTTAATAAACATCTCCAGACAGAACAATCCGGCCAAGCAAAATCAGTCCTTGGGTTTCCAGTTAAATGGACATCCGAAAATGAACAATCTATTAGAGTAGAAATCAGGGATAAAGAAGAAAATCTTTTGGGTTCAGCTTATTTGGACATAGGAATTGTTCAGCCGCAAGTCGTTATCCAGCCGATAACTAACAAAGGAACTCTTCCCCTGGAATCCTCTGTTTCTTCAATTATTAAGGAATACCAAATCAGCGCTGAACAAGAAACAAGCTTTATTGCTCAACCATATTTCTTTAATATTAGTAGTATAAATGAGTTAAATTTTAATTGGAATTTAGGCGGCCGAGAAGCTTCTCAAATTAGTAGTGATAATCCTCATGTTTTTATTTTGAAAATCGGCCAATTAATCCAATCTATCAAACAAAATTTGAAAATTGGGGTGGAAAATAAAAATAATCCCCTCCAAAGAGCTCGAACGACGGCTGAAATAACTTTTATTCCATAATATAAAGAAGGCCTAAAGGAAGCAAGGCTCCCAAAATTTATGAAATTTAAAATACTTGCCATTACTATTCTACTGCTTATTGCTAATTGTTTATTATTTATTGTTTTTGATGCTCAAGCAGAATATACACTTGAAGTAGATTATCCAACTATTGGCGGAGTAACACCAACCAATGAATTAACTGGTTATATCCGCTATATCTATCTTTTTGGCTTATCCCTGGTCGGCATCGCTGCTTTAGGCGCCCTGGTTTACGGCGGTTTTATGTATATGCTTTCGGGAACAATCACTTCAAAGGATGAAGCTAAAAAGTACATTTGGGGAGCTATTTCCGGTTTGGTTTTAGCTTTAGCCGCTTATTTGATTTTAAATACCATCAACCCAGATTTAGTCACCTGGTCATTGACATTACCAGAGTAAATTTAATCAATAAATAAAAAACTCTATGTCTCTTAAAAAAATTCTCGTCATTTCAATCATCCTACTCATCCTTGTAGTGGGTTTTTTGGTCGTCTATAATTTTTTCCTTAAAGAAGAAATAACTCCATCGGTTACTCCATCAGCCACAACCACTCCGACAACATCGCTAACCGGCCCCATTAAAGCTATTTCTCAAGAGCCGGTCTTAGACCCGATTATTGATGGCCAGAAAGTTAAATACTATTTAAAAAATAATGGCTATGTTTTTGAGTCAACTTTTGATGGTTTAGAGCGAACTCGCCTATCTCCTAATATTCTATCTAATCTCTTGAGAGTTTTCTGGTCGTCAAATAAAGATAAGGTTATTGCTATTTTTGATGATAAGGGAGAAGTAAAAAAATATCTCTACGATTACCAAACTGGCAAATCAACTTTACTAAATCAGCATATCCAGTATATTGCCTGGTCACCAAACGAAGACAAAATCGCTTATCAATACCATAACTCGCAAACCGAAGACAATAACATCAGTCTGGCCAATCCCGATGGTTCTCAATGGACAAATATTTTTACCACCCGAATGAAAAACTTAATTGTGGAATGGCCTAGTTCAAGTCAAATATCTATTAGAACTAAACCAAGCGGTTTAGCCCAAAGTGTCGTTTATACAATTGATTTAGCGACCGGTGATTTCCAAAAAATCATTAGTGAAACATACGGCTTAACTGTTCTTTGGTCGCCGCTGGGAAACAAGTTGCTCTTTTCCGAAACAGATAACCAAGGCAAGAATCTTAAATTAAAAATAGCTGACCTGGCTAAGTCAACTGTTCAAGAATTAGATTTTGTCACTCTGCCGGAAAAATGTGTTTGGTCTCAAGACAACCGAACTATTTTCTGCGCTGTTCCTAAAACTATTTCTAATTTAGCCACTTTGCCAGACGATTATTATAAGCGTCTCGTCTCCTTGGCTGATGACTTTTGGGCAATTAACCTGGATATTGGGGAAAAAAATCAAATTTATATTCCCATTGACGAAGAAGAAATGTCCTACGACGTTCAACAATTGCTCTTATCTCCCTCAGAGGATTATCTTCTTTTTGTTAATAAGAGAGACGGTCATTTGTATAGTTTAGAGCTATGAGCAGCCAGAAGATAATTGATAAATCGTTTTTCCAGTAGGTGGTATCAACTAAGCCGTGGATGAGGATATAGAGCATAGTGGCCATTAGAATATTCGATAACAATTTAGAAGCGAGGCTTCTTTTAGAATCCTCGCTTCTAAAAAAAATAGACAACAACCAGATAAAACCCATTAAGCCGAGCAGGCCGGTTTGCAGCCAGAAAGCCAAAAAAAGGTTATGAGGTTGAGGGACAGCCCATTCTAAATAAGTCGGAGATTTAGCCTGGTAAGCCAAATAATATTTTTGAAACATACCCGGACCAATCCCAATTAAGGAGTGGTCTTTTATTATTTCCCCGGCGCTTTGCCAGATAATTAGCCGGGATTGCCAGGAAGGATAAGAAAAATCAAGGAAGCCCTGAAATTTTTGACTGGGGATTTGCCAGACGAAGGAGAGAACAACCAACAAAAGAAAAAAACTCATCAGGTAAAAAAAATGCCTTTTGTTTTCAGGAGTCCGACTCCTAAAAAAAATGATTAAAATAAAAATTAAAGCGCCTCCTATTCCTAACCAGGCGCCGTAAGAGTAAGTTAAGTAAATGACAGTAAATAATAGACAATCGGCTGTAAACAGTAAAATTCTGGAAATATTTTTTTTAAAAGAAGGATATAAATAAAAAGACAAAATTAGAACAGGCGATAAATACATGGCCAAGTGATTAGGCGAAAGATAAAAAGCCCGTAAGCGACCATCGTAAGTTAAATTATCATTCAACCAATAAAAAAAGGCGACTAAAGCCACGCCGGTTCCTGATAAAAATAAAGCGAAAAGAATGTCTCTGACCTGCTCTTTGCTCTTTAGATGACTGATAATGACAATAAAGAAAATCAGAGGAATAATAAACCAGCCCTTCCAAATACCAGCACTAGTTATCACATCAACTGAAAAGAGGGTAGAAATAGTAATGCCGAGAAAAATCAAAAACACGGGAGCGAGGACTGTCCTCAAACAGCAGTCCTTAGGACTGCTGTTTGAGGACAGTCCTCGCGTTATTTGCAACAGCCAAACAATAAACAATACGCCAACCATCAATTCCAAAAGATTAGTCGGCATCCAGCCAATCTTCAAACGAATCAAATAAAGAGGCAAAGATAAAACTATTAAACAAATAGTGAAATGAATAATTTTTTGAAGCATAGACATCAAGGACAGTCCTTGAAATTAACCACAATAGACGACAAACCAAGAATAATCATCAAGAGAGCTAAAATGGATGGATGATAAATAGAAGTTTCAAAAAAACTATGGACTGAAAAATAAACCAAAGAGCCAATCAAGCCAATTCTTATTATGGTCTGCCCCTTATTAAGGTCAACCTCCGGGGTAATTCTAATCTGCCAAAACAGTTGTCCCATCGTCCCTAAAATTAAAACTAACCAAACTATTAAAGCAAAAATACCTATCTCTGAAAAAATATCTAAATAAAGATTATGAGCCGTAATCGGGTTACGATAGCCAAAATTTGCATCAACTAATAAAGAATAGTTGCCTAAACCAACTCCCTGCCAAGGGCGCTCCAAACCGGCCAGACCAGCTTGCTGCCACATCTCCAAGCGGCCAACATTGGAACCGTCGCTCATATCAAAAGAAGAATAAAACCTATCGGCAATAGGGGTAATTGGGATAATAAAAACCAAAAGAGATAAACCAAGAAGCAGGGCTATTTTTTTTGCTTTTAAATATCGCCAAAAAAGTCCGGCTAAAACCAAAAAAGTAACAATAATGGCAAAATAAGCGCCGCGAGTAAAGGTTAATAATAATACGGTAAACAATAGACAATAAATAATAAAAAGGAAACCAGTTTTAGAGTCTGGCACTTGCCGAGACCGAACCGCATCAGAAACATATATTAAAACAACTATTAAAGGCAAAATCAGACCTAAATAGAAAGAAAACATGTGAGGGTCGGAAAAAAGAGAAAAAGCTCTTAAAATAGTATAACCATCAACATTAACCAGCCAGCTGGAATAAGCTAGAATCAAAGCGCCAAAATTAAAACCAGAAAAAACAGGCACAATCTGCCAGGCCCAAAACTGACAGATTTTATCCAGACCAAAAATAAATGGGGCAATAAATTGCCCCAAGCCAATCAAAGCAATTAAACCAGCCCCGCCCGTCAAGGCAAAAATAATCTTTTTAATCTTTAGCCAGTTATCAATCAAGGCCGTAACTAAAAAATAAAGAGGGAAAACTGACAGGAAAAAAATGAGCTTTCTTAATCCCCAAATAATGTTTTCAGCGCCAATTAAAGAAAAACCAGCCAAAATAAAAAAAAGAAATAAACCAATACTCTGAAGATTTTTAAAACAAGTCCAGCCAATCAATTTTTTCGTTGTAAGGGCCTTCCCCAACCAGATAACAAACAATAAAACAATAAAAACCCGCAGCGAAGCTAAATCAAAAGCTGGCCGTGGATTTAAAGCGATCTGAAAGGGAAGATAAGCGATTAAAAGGAGAAGCCACTTAAACATTTTATCAGTGAATAAATATAAGTGTACCTATATCAGCCCAATTGTAAACCAATTCAGCTGAGTCAATAGGCAGACGAATACAACCTCCAGAATATTTTGAAGTTAATCTTTGACCATTAGGCCAATAGGGGATTTCATGAATATAATAATCGCCATAAAAATGGATACTCCAAGGCATCCAAACATAGGTCTTCCGAGAAAAATGATTCTTTTCTTTATGAAGAACCTTAAAATTACCCATTGGAGTAGCCCAGCCCCAAGGACTACCAGCTGCGGCTACTTCATAAGTGGCTATTGATTGACTATTGTCAAAGGTAGTCAAAATCATTTTAGATAAATCGATATCAATATATTTTCCTTGTAAAATTTGCGGCTGATTGATTTCCACTAATTCTCCGTTAGATTTTTTAAAAAGAGCTTTCTGGCTTAAAGGCAGTCTTTGGGGCTTAAGATTAGCCACCGCTAAAACGGACTTGTCTGGCGGATTATAAAAAGAAAATGGCTTTTCCCTCAAGCGAGTAAAGGCAAAACTGCGAACCCCTGTTAAACTAAGTTGATAAGTAGTATCATTCAGCAATTCTTCTTCAGGAATAAAATGAACTTCTTGATTAGAGTCCAACCAAACAAACTTACCTTTGATCCGGGGCTCAAAACGAAACCGCTTCTCAAAAGAACTCTGAATTATTGGCTGATTAAAAAAGACAACAATTTCCCGCCCCACTTCAGGGCTTGTTCTAAATTCCAACCGCGCCTCCACCTTAAAGACCAAAGGATAAATCAAAAGCCCACCCACAATAATCCCTAGTTCTATAAATATTAAAAACAAAAATAGCTTATTTTTCATTATAAGAATTTATCAAGACGATATCAAAAACATTATCATTATTTGTATCCTTAATAACTAAATTATAATACTTTCCTTTATTGCTTCGGTAGTCATTAAAAAATCCCCAACTATTCCAGGACCAAATAGTTAGATAATCTGCCCAGTTATTTTCAGGGTTCTCATAATTACCTTCTAAAACTATTAAATCTAATTCACTGTCATTGTTAGTATCTCCAACGGCCATCTCTTTGATTGGCGCGTCTAAAGTTGAGGAACACCAAATTGGTCTTATCTTCTCATCCCTCCAGCCGTAAATAAATAAATGGTTTCCCCATTCTTTGGTATTTTCTTTAAGCCAGAAAGGTAAGTCCTTTCCGTAGGTTCCCTTTTTCCAAAGCGACATATTAATTTCAATTTGGCTATCTTGATTTAAATCAGCCAAGAGTATATTTTTCACTTGCCAAGCCGAATCACTTTGCCAGATTATTTCATTATTCTTTATCACCTGAACTTTTCCTTGATCTAAAATTACTTTTTCAAGCTGACCATCATTATTTAAATCTACTTCTTGCTGAATAAATCCAGCTTTCTTAGTAAATGAGTAAATGCCTTTTTGGGTTTTTTCTTGATAATCTTGACCATCCCAATGAAAAACAGATTTAACTTGACAAGGAATAGCTAATTTTTGAAAAATATTCTCGGCTTCTTGACTGTCTAAAATTTTAGGTTGAGCGTAATTTTCTATTAAAACAGGTGTAAAGCTAATTTCTTTTATTTTTTCTTTATCTAAAACTATTTTGGCTATTAATCCCTCTCTGGTTTCCTCTGACCACATTTGGTCAAAGACAAAATTTCCTAAACTATAGAATATGTATTTGCCTTTATATTCTTCTATCTTTTGAATTACGTGAGGATGATGGCCAATAATCAAATCTGCCCCAGCGTCAATAGCCGAATGAGCAAAACAAACTTGTTTATCATCGGGTTGAGAAGCATATTCAGTCCCTGAATGCATGGAAACTATAACTAAATCGGCTTGAGATTTAGCTAAGGCAATATCTTTTTCCATTTCAGAAACTTCCATAAAAGCCACTCCTGCTTGATTCTCTCCAGCTTGGTAAGAAATTGGCGTAAAGATGCTATCCGTATAAGCTAAAAAAGCTATTTTAATTCCCTTGACTCCTAATATTTTAGGACGGTGAGCTTCTTGCTTGTCTTGGCCAGCTCCTATATAGATAATGCCTGCTTCATTTAAGTATCGAAAAGTATCTTTTAACCCCTGGACACCAAAATTAAAGCTATGATTATTAGCTAAAGATAAAATATCAAAACCAGCATATTTTAGACCCTCAACAGTTTCTGGATTAGCTCGAAAAACCATTTCAAAAATATCAATAATTCTTCCTAGAGTAATCGGGCACTCCAAATTACCAAAAGCTATATCGGCTTTTTGAATTAATCCAGCAGTTTTAAGAAATGGATATTTATAATCCTGATATTCTTTCATTTTTTGATCTACTGTCCGCGAAAGCATAATATCTCCAACAGCAATTAAGGTTATAAACGATTCTTCTTTTTCCTCTTCAATAAAAAAACCAGAGGTCAGGGGAATAGAGTTTTCTACCTCTGGTTTCTTTAATGATGATTCAATAACTAAACTTTTACCAGCTTGGAAGAGGATGCACAAAACAACAATTACTAAGACAGCACCCAGAGAAATAGATAATCTTATAACTAAACTTTTGTTCATTCATCCTTATTGAGCAATAAATATATTAGTCCATTCAGCTAAATCCGGGGCTTCGCCCTTCTTTAACATTTCTCGCCAGGCCTCGTCAGTTAAACGATTGTCTATAGGTTGTTTAAACTCATAATGAGAATAAACACCGCCTTTGGCAATTCTTAATATTCCTTCTACTGGAACAACTGCATAAATTTCAAAAATATTGCCAGTTGCCTCCTCAAGGCAAACGCCATTAGGATCAGTAGCCACATCTGCGACAATCGGGGCTGGTTCTTCATCTAATTGATATATTTTACCAATTCCCCTATCTTTATATGCCTCTAACCAAATATGCTCTAAAGAACCACCATAAGTTCTAATTAAATCAAATTCTTCATCAGTAGGCAGGATATTATTTAATTCTTTTTCAGAAATGGTTTTTAGAGACAGCGCCAAAGTTTCTAATTTGTTGAGGAAGTCTTCATTTGCTTCAGAAAGCAATGTTCTTATTTGTAGTCCTTCTTTGGTTATTTTCAATAAGGAGGCTAAACGGGCGTAGATATAAGGGTTAGGCTCAACATAGCCGCGGTCATCAACCTCTTCTTCTTCTTGATCACTACCGCCGCCGAATTCTGCATAAGGTTGTTTGGTGTATAAGATTGTATCATGCTTTAATTCTGTCCAGCTGCCTAAGTAGGTATTTAATTCTTTTCTAATCCAAGCCAAATTTTTCATAAATGTAGGATACCCGCCTGGTTTTTCTTTACCTAATGGTAAAAGAGAATAAAGCCAGCCCCAATAAAGATTTTGTGTCCAGATAGTCGTATCTAAAGAACTGATATATTCCTTCATTTTGCTCATATTCTCTGGATAGCAAGCGTAATCGGATTCGCCTTGGTTTTCCAAAATATTCAGGGCCTCATCAGAGCCCATAGCCGCTGGGATATCTAATGCCTTAGGTAAGCATCGTGAAATCGAGCATAAAGCCCATTCAGTTGGATCGCTTTGACAAGTATGCTCTTTATCGCCAACTTCTCTATACATTAATCGTTGAAAAACAGAAGCATCAATAGTAAATCTTTGCCCCATAAAACGGAATCCTTTTATCTCTTTTTCTCTATCCGGCTGAAATCCAGGAGCAAAGATTGGCATAGAATTAATTTGAGGCGGAGACAAATCCTTAGTTTTTTCTAAAAATGAATTAAGCTTTTCTTTGTCATCAGCGATTAAAGACAAAGTAGGGTTTTCAGTGCTATAAACTTCTTTGAGAAGATCATAATAATCGTAAAAAGAAATATCATCGCTTTTGCCAACAAAAAAGACAGTTGGTTGATATATTCTCTCCCAAGGATTGTATCTGTCAGCTGATTCTTTAAGGGCTAAAGTAGCTAAAACAGCCGAGCGAGTTTCATCTTTATTTTTAAGCCGAAAAGTCATTCGGCCATACCACATCATTGCTTTAAAATATTTTTTTAATTCTTCGCTTTTAGTATAGTGACCTCGAGGAACATATTGGGAGTAATCTTCTTTAAAAAACTCTAAACCTTTTTCCGTAGCTATAGGTGGTTCTGGCACAGAAGAAATATCCTCGCCCATATTCATTACTGGTGAAAAAGTAATTTTTTCATGCTTTTCAATTAAATCTAACTCTTGTTCTACTTCATCTTTAACATAAGCAGGAATATCTGCTTCCGGATAGAGAATTTTATCAGCCACTATAAAGAAAGCAACATTTCTTTTAGCGGCATTTTCCCAGTCGGTGCCTTTTAATTGTTCGTATTGAGCTTGGGAGGCCTGGAGCATTTCGTAACTTAAATTTATTAGCTCTGGATATAATTTTTCCTTTTCTAAGACCCTTAATAAATAGTCGAAAGCTAAATGGTAATTGTGAAGCATTGAATCAGTAGTAATAAAACTGGGAGTATGATGATAACGGTTTTCTTCATAAATAGTTATATCTTTATATATACTAAAAAATTCTTGAGCTCCTGATGGGACAACCACAAAGGCGTTCTTGACTAAAAGCTCTTTGGCTTTTTCAGAAAATTCAAAATCATCTTTGTTGATAATATTACTTAAATCTGGAGCTACGGTATAAGCTGGCACTTGAGGAGTAATATTAACCGGCACTTCCTCATAAGCGGCAAATCTTTGGGCTAAGACCTCTGGCGGTGTAATAATTGGCGGTATCACAATTGGAGGATTAGAGTTTGGTTTAATGATTTTCCAGTAAGTATAATAACCTCCACTAATAATAATTAGAATACCTAAAACTATTAATAGCCACTTAGGTCCGATTCCCTGGGAGGATTTTTGACTGGTCTGGTCTGGAATTTTTTGTTCAGACAATGATTTATTAACTACTTCTTCGTCCCAACCAGTCTTTAATAATTCTTGTTTAATCTGTTCGTTATTCATTCCTGCTTCTTTTGCCTGTTTAATGTAATTTTGTAGTTCTTGATTCATATATTTTATCTCCTATTCATTCCAATTATACCTTTTTTTAAAAAAATAATCCAAAATTTTTTATCCACAATCTAGACATCTTTTCTAATTAAAGCTAATATATCTCGCGTTGAAAAACCGCCGATTACCCACAAGAAGCCGAAATAAACTAAAATAGCCAAAACAATTAAGATAAACAAATTCCCGCCAGCTAAGAAATAAAGCAGGCCAGCCATAACTAAGCCAGCTAAAATATATTTAAATATATAACTGAAACAAGGAAGGGTCTTCAAGGACTGATAAAGAACAACGAGCATTAAGGCAGTAACAATTAATTCAGTGAAAAGAGTTGTGCCCGCGGCGCCGTAATAGGAATACTTAGGAATAAAGATAAAATTAGCCATTAAATTAATCGCTGCCCCAGCGCCGTAAACATAAACTAATTTCTTTTGTTTCTCTAAAGAAATAATCATATTAGAAAAAAGAACTCCTAAAAAAATAATGCCAGCAGCGATAA
>CAZPQT010000001.1:27025-44354 GCA_964589195.1 uncultured Candidatus Saccharibacteria bacterium | reverse complement strand
CCAGCCAAAGTAGCTCCTATTTTGAGTGGATCAACAAAAGTATAATAAGCGGTTTTGTGCCTAGATACATTAAGTATATCTTCTTCAGTAAATTTAACTTCCTCTTCTTTTAAAAATAATTCTAACATTTCCCCGTGACCTGTTTTTAATATCATCTTATTTAAGATATCAAGAGCTTTGATTTTATCTTCATTCGGAAAAGGACTATTAGTTAGGGCTTGATAACCTAAAGCGCAGCTTATATCGCCAGCTATCAAAGCCAAAGAAATTCCTAAATGTAAATCATCAAATTTTTTTTGATAAAAAGCATAAAGAGACGGCTTGCCTCGTCTTAATTCATCCTTATCGATAATGTCATCATGAATTAAAAAATAAATATGGACCAATTCTATAGACAAAGAGGCCTTTAAAATAGCTTTTTTATTTTTGCCGCCAGCTAAAGAATATCCAAGATTGACTAAAATAGGGCGTAGTTTCTTACCGCCTCCTAAGTTGATATCCTTTAATGTTTTGATTGTTTCAGCTGCTTGTTTAAAGAACAAACCGTTTTCTCTAATCTTTTGATTAAAAAATCTCTCTAACTCAAAATTGATTTCCTGTTGATAGTGAGAGAGAATTTGATTAAATCTCGAATTAGTGATAATCATACTTATCTATTCTATCTTCCAAAACGCCTTTGTCTTCTAATATAGTCGTTGATTGCTTTAATAAATTCTTTTCGGCCAAAATCAGGATACATAGTATTAGTAAAATAATATTGGCTATTGGCTGTATGCCACATCATAAACCCAACGCTATTATGAGGGTCATCCTGACTACCAGTCCGAATCAAAAAATCAACTGGCGGTAAATCGCCCGTCCAAAGATGTTTTTTTAATGCTTCTGGACTTATTTTCAGATTTTTATTCTTCCGCCCTTCTTTTAAAATCTCCTTGATAGCATAAAGTATTTCGTCAGTCCCGTTGTAGGCAATAAAGAAATTGAGCAAATGTTGGTTATAATTTTGAGTCACTTTTATCAATTCTTTTATTGCTTGAATACTTTTCTTGGGCAAAATTTCCGGCCAGCGACCAATTACATTAACTTTAACCTGATTTTGATGAATTTCTTTTGCTTTAGCTAACTCACGAAAATAGCGTTCATATATCCGGAAAAGGACATTAATTTCTGCTTTTGGTCGCTTGGTCAAATTTTCATAAGAACCACCCCACCAAGAAAGACAATAAATACCTAAATCAAGAACCGTTTGAAGCAGTTCTTTGGTTTTTTCAGCGCCGACCAAATGACCTCGCCAAGGGATTAGTCCCCTTTGTTTAGCCCAGCGGCGGTTGCCGTCTGGAACAATAACTACATGTTGAGGAAAATTTTTTTCATTCATCACTAAGTAGAGCGTTGGAAATAAAAAAATTGCATTCTCAACGCTTTTTTTATTTTTCGAATTTATTAGCAGGCCCGGAGGGAATCGAACCCCCGCCGATAGATTTGGAGGCTATCGTTCTACCATTAAACTACGGGCCCATATTCACTTCTTCATCTCCTTATGTACCGTATGTTTTTTACACCATTCCAGATGTTATCTCGCAACATTTTTATATTTTTTGCCTCATCTATACTATATTTATCTATTACTATTTTGGACTCCAGTAAAACCATTGACTCTCTTTCCCAATCTCGAAACCTAATTCTTTGTATAATACAATTGCCTCTTTGTTTTCCTTTTCTGTTCCAACCAGCACCACTTTAACATTGAGTCCTTTAAACTTCTTCATCGCTTTTTTAAGCAAGGATGTGCCAATCCCTCTCTCTCGAAAATCTTTCTTGACAAAAAATTCGTCGATAGTGCCATACTTAAAAAATCCGTAAACGATAAAATGTCCCCATATAAAACCGACTACTTGTTTATTTATTTCGGCAACCAATAAAATACTTCGCAACTTTGATTTTTCAATCGGCACCAATAACCCCTTTTCTTTATTCTCTTTCTCTTCTACTGGATGAAGTTCGTAATACAATTCGGAAATACTTTTTTTATCTTTTTTAGTTGCTTTTCTAATTCTCATATTATCTCTAGACTTTACTACAGCGCTTTTTTTACTTCTTCATCTCCTTGTGCAACGTGTGTTTCCGACACCATTTACTTTACTTTTTCAAATCAGACACGGATTAACTATTTTTTCTTCCTCAGTAGATATTCAAAGTAATCTTTTCCCCATGCCAGAATCACTCCGTTTTTCTTCAAAAGTTTCTGAGCTTTTTCTTTGAATTTTATGTAATCCTTCAAAAATTTTGCATCAATCTCAGCCCAAGTATCTCCTATAACACAATCGAATTTTCTATCTTCTGGGAGATTATAGAAATTAGCTATCACAACATTACCGTATATCTTATCGAGCTTCTTTATTTTATCAATCACTTCTTTGTATTTCTCAACCGATGTAACAGATTTTACTTTTCGGTTCTTCAATAGAAACTTTGTAACAATACCAAATCCGTAACCAGCAACTAATACATCTCCGAAGGCTTGCTTCGCAAGATCTTCTTGTAACTTCTTTTCATGCGGTAAATCCCACATCCATAATCTATCGTTAATAAACATAAACTTATGCTTCTTGTGTTGGAAAATTTCTATCTTCATATCTCCTTAAGATATTTATCTCTTCGCTTCCTTATGCACTGTGTGCTTGCGGCACCAACGACAAAACTTCTTCAGCTCTAATTTTTTCTGAATTGTTTTTTTGTTTTTGCGAGACCAGTAATTAATCCGCTTACAGACACTACATTGTAATTTTATCAAATTATCTTGGGACATAATTTTTCGGAGCTGAGGGCGGGATTCGAACCCGCGACCTTTTGCTTACCATGCAAATGCTCTAACCAACTGAGCTACCTCAGCATAAAATATTTCAAACTAATTTTTAATTTTAGTGGGTAGGGCAGGATTCGAACCTGCGTAGCCCGAAGGCGGTGGATTTACAGTCCACTACATTTGACCACTCTGCCACCTACCCAGAGCCAGCGAAGGGAATCGAACCCCCGTCAATAGTTTACAAAACTACCGCTCTACCATTAAGCTACGCTGGCTAAAATTACTTGACTCCCATTTTTTTCAACTCTACCAAAATCTCTTTAGCTTTTTTATCCTTAGAACCTAATTTAACCGCCATCTCCAATGAAGCCTTAGCATCAGCATAATTATGCTGTTGCCAATACAAAAGACCGAGGAATTTATAAGCGGTAATATTCTTAGGGTTCTCAACAATCAAATCAATCCATTTTTGCTCTTCTTTGATTGGTTTATTTAACTCAACAATAGAGATTTCTTCACTTTCTTCGCTTAATTGAGAAACCTCCTCTTCCCCTTCTTCTTTTTTATTTATTTTAACAGGAATTTCCTCACTTGTTCCAGTTGATATTTTCTCTTTTGCATTCTGAGCTTGCTCGTCTCGCGTCGAAGCGGATCGAAGAGTTCTTCTCTTTAATTCTCTTTGCTTAATCCATTCTTTTGACTTTTGGGTCATCACTTGCGACATTCTTCTCAACCCATTAATCCACTTACTAAGCAAATTCTCTATTTTTAGAAAGATTATTTTTATTCGTCGTAAAAACTTTTCTAAATAAACTATCAGATTAAGCCGATGCTGTTTATAATTAATCTCCCGCAATCTTTGAATTATCCCTCTTTTTCTTCCTAAAATAATCATTTCCTCTTCTGACAAACGAGCCAGTAGAGGAATTTTACGATAGATAATAATTCCCAAGCCAATCAAACTAAAGCCAATAAGAAAATAAAAAATGAGATTAAACATAGTTTATATTTCCAACCGAACGAACTTTCTTATTTTAATATTTTCACCCAATTTGGCAATAGTTTGGTTGATTAAATCTTGGATAGTCTTTTGTTCGTCTTTAATAAAGGGTTGTTTTAAAAGTTCTTCCAAATCTTTAGGATTCAAGGCGGCAATATGCATAGCTAAATCATGAGCCAATTCTTTAAACTGGCTGTTCCTAGCAACAAAATCGGTCTCACAACTCAATTCTAAAATAGTCCCTATTTTACTGTTGTTATGGATGTAGGCCTCAATTAAACCCTGTTTAGTTGCTCTGGCTGACGTTTCCATCGCTTTTTTCTGGCCGCTTTTTTCTAAAATCTTCAAAGCTTTTTTTTCATCACCATCCGATTCTTCTAAGGCCTTTTTACATTCCATTATGGAAATATTTGTCTTTTGACGAAGTTGTTTAATTTGTTCTGCAGTTATCATAATTTTATAACAGACAAAATTACGGCTAATTGCCTCGTCCATTAATATCACTTCAATACCTTAACTATTATACCCAGAATTAATTTCAAAGAAGTAATCGCATCATCATTAACTGGAATGGGATAGTCAATAATACTTGGGTCAGCATTGGTGTCACATAAACCAATCACCGGAATATTTTTCATTCTGGCTTCCTTGATAGCCAACTTCTCTTTCTGAACATCAACGACTAAAAGCGCCTCGGGTAATTTGAGCATTTTTTTTATTCCGCCAAACTGCCTTTCTAACTTTTGCAATTCCACACCAAACTGATGCTGTTCTTTTTTGGTATATTTTTTTAATTCGCCTTTTTTATTCTTTCCTTCTAAATCTCGGAAATATTCTAATCGTTTAGAAATAATCCCAAAATTAGTCAAAGTTCCCCCTAGCCATCTTTCATTAACGTAAGGCATCCGGCATTTTTTAGCTATTTGACTGGTAATTTCTTTAGCCGCTACCTTGGTACCAACAAAAAGAATGACCCCTTTCTCCTTTTTAATTTTTTGAATAAACTTCAAGGCCTCGGCTAATTTCTCTTGGGTCTTTTCTAAATCAATAATATGAACATTATTGCGAGCCGTAAAAATATATGGCTTCATCTTTGAATTCCATTTAGATGTCCGATGACCAAAATGCACTCCGGCTTTCAACATTTCTTCCAAGCTGGGAAGTATTTTCTCTATATTCTGACTAGTTGTTTTTCCGCCAGAGGCACTCTCCAGAAGCGCATCCGCTTTTGATAGAGATCCGCCTTTGGTAGATTTCTTTGTTTTTATTTTTTTAACTTTCTTTTTTTCAATCATAATCTTTAAAAAAGGTATATCTCAAAACACTGGGTTTTTGAAATGACACCCTCGTTGGTTAGTATACCATATTTTAAAATTAAGGCAAGATATTGCCTATTTCTTATTAATTTGTTACGATAGAAGTAATGAAAAAAGATATTCATCCGAAATATTATCCTAAAGCTAAAATTAAATGCGCCTGTGGGGCTACTTTTGAAATTGGTTCAACTAAGCCAGAAATAGAAGTGGAAATTTGTTCTCAATGCCATCCTTTTTATACGGGTAAAGAAAAAATTATTGAGACCGGCCAAGTGGAAAAATTTAGAAAAAGATTAGCTAAACGAGAAGCTAAGTCAGGAATAAAAGTTAAAAAGCCCGCTCTGGCCAAGGCCTCGGCAAGGTAATAAAAAAAATGAACGGCATTATTATGGAAATCAGAGCTGGCACTGGCGGAGAAGAAGCGGCTCTTTTTGCTGCTGATCTTTTTAGGATGTATTCCCGCTTTGCTGAAAAACAAAATTGGTCAGCTAATCTTATTGAGAGTCATCCGACTGGCTTAGGCGGTTATCGGGAAGTGATTTTTGAAATAAAAGGAGCTGATGTCTATTCTCAGCTAAAATATGAAAGCGGTGTTCATCGAGTCCAGCGGATTCCGACCACGGAAAAATCCGGTCGGATTCATACTTCCACTATTTCCATAGCCGTACTGCCAGAAGCCAGCGAAACGGAAATTAAAATCAATCCCCAGGATTTAAGAATTGACGTCCAAAGATCTTCTGGACCAGGCGGCCAAAATGTTAATAAAATTGAATCAGCTGTCAGAATCACCCATTTATCAACTGGTTTAGTGGTCACCTGTCAGGAAGGGAGATCTCAACAGCACAATAGAGAAAAAGCTCTGACTGTCCTGCGAGCTCGCCTGTTGGCTAAAAAAAGAACTGAAGAAATGGCCCAAAGAGGAGCCCAACGCCGTGAACAAATTGGCACGGCCGGGCGAGCTGAAAAAATCCGCACCTATAATTTTCCTCAAAATCGGGTCACTGACCACCGCCTTAACAAATCCTGGCATAAACTGGATAAAATAATTGACGGCGACTTAAAACCAATTATCAAGGTCTTTGGGAAACTACAAAAGAAATAATATGAAAAAAAGAATCTTCAGCGGAATTCAGCCAACTGGTTTAGTCCATATTGGCAATTATTTGGGAGCAATTAAAAATTGGGTCGCTCTCCAAAATAAATATGACTCTATTTTTTGTATTGTTGATTTGCATGCTTTAACTATACCCAATTCTTCTAACCAAATGCAAAAAAGAATTTTTGATTTGGCTACTACTTTATTAGCCGCTGGTCTTAATCCTCAAAAATGCCTCATTTTTGTCCAATCCCATGTTCCTGAGCATACTGAACTTACCTGGCTTTTAAATACGGTTACCCCGATTGGCGAGTTAGAAAGAATGACTCAATTTAAAGAAAAAGCTAAACACTTTAGGCAGAATATCAATATGGGCCTTTTTGATTATCCGGTCTTAATGGCCTCAGATATTCTTCTTTATCAAACTAATTTGGTGCCGGTCGGCGAAGACCAAAGACAACACGTAGAATTGACCAGAATAATTGCCCGAAAATTTAATCAGCGATACGGTCAAACTTTCGTTATGCCAGAATGCCTTATTCAAAAAAGCGGCGCCAGAATAATGTCCTTAAATGACCCGACTGAAAAAATGTCCAAAAGTTCACCTCAAAGCTATTTATCTATTAATGATTCCCCCTCGCTTATAAAGGAGAAAATCAAAAAAGCAGTTACTGATTCAGGAAAAGAAATAAAGTATAGTCCTCAAAAACCAGCGATTGCTAATCTAATAACTATTTATTCTGTTTTTTCTAATCTTTCGCCAAGTCAAATTGAGAAAAAATATCAAGGTCAAGGATACGCTCAATTCAAAGAAGATTTAGCAAAAATAGTCATCAAAGGAATAAAACCATTCCAAGAAAAGAAAAAAGCCCTTGAGAAAAAGCCGACCGAGATTAATAAAATTTTAACTCAAGGCGCTAAAAAAGCCCGACCTATGGCCCAAAAAACTCTTCAGCAAGTCAAACAAAAAATGGGCTTGGTGTAACAAGGACTGTCCCTAAGATACAGTTCTTTGCAAAGGACTGTATCTTAGGGACAGTCCTTTGAAATAACTTGATTAATAAAAAACTGCCTTTGGGCAGTTTTTTATTTCCTCTCTTTCCCATAATACTCAAGTAAAAAGTCAGTTAATAATTGACCACCTAATTCTTCTGGTTTGTGTTCAATAAAATATTCTGCCTTGACTCTTTCCGGATTAACCGTAACGCCTTTACCAATTTCCAGCATTTCTTTATCGTTGTAATTATTGCCGGTAGTCATAATCTGTTTTGGCTTAATACTTAGTTGTTCAGCTAAATTAGCAATCGCTTTGCCTTTGGACATTTCTTTATTGCCAATATCATAACCTTCGTTGGTCCAAAGACAGTACAGGTTATCACCAGCTACTTCTTTAACCAAATTAGGGATTTCTTCTATTTGGTCACAATGAACAGTTAGAATAAACATCTTCGGTTCAAAACCGCGGATTTTTTTATTCTTAGCCATCATTTCTTTAATTTTTTCTTTAATATCTCTCAATTGCCCAAAATATTCATCCGGATAAGAAGGATGAATAATTTTGTTATCCAGCCAAGTAATATTGCCATTCTCGGCCTGGAGAATTACCTGATTGTCAAAGATTTGGTTAACTAAGCTTTTTAAATACAAAATATTTCTACCCGAAGAAAAACCGAGCTTGAGGTATTTTTTTAGCTTTTTTAATTTTTCTATAAATGGTAGCGATAACTGATGAGACTTCATATATAATTCCGTGCCATCCTGATTTTCTTTTAATTCTGTGCCAGTCGGAATAATCACCCCATCGATATCAAAAGTAACAACTTTGAGAGCCGCTAATTCTTCTTTAGTAATTTGGTTTAAGTTTTTCATGTTTTCATATAATAGCATATTCAAAGATAATTCTCAAAGGACTGAATCAATCACGCCGCCGCCTAAGCAAACCTGATTTTGGTAAAAAACCGCCCATTGGCCTGAAGTGATTGCCCTTTGAGCTTTGGCAAAAACTAATTTCAATTTATCTTTCTTTGGCGGATAAAGTTTAACCGCGGCCAGTGATTGATTAAAGCGAGTTTTGGCCTTAACTTTAATTATTCGGCAGGGCACTTTTCCGGAAATAAAATGAACATTAGTCAAAAAAACCTCTCGTTGATAAAAAATTGGGTCATTTTCCTGATTAGTGACTATTAATTGATTTTTCTTTTTATTGAAACCAACCACCCACCAGGGACCGCCAGCTAATTTAATCCCCTTGCGTTGGCCAATCGTATAGAAATGAAGTCCTTGGTGTTGGCCTAAAATCTTATCTTTTTTATCAACAATCTGACCTGGCTGCAGACCTATTTCTTTCTTCAAAAAAAGCGGCATTGACTTTTGAGCAATAAAGCACAAATCCTGGCTTTCTTTTCTTCGGGTTAAAAAATCAAGGTCTTGTTTTCTGGCAATCTGGTAAACTTCTTTCTTGGTTAAATCACCTAAGGGAAAAACTATTTTGGCTAACTGTTTTTGGTCTAAAAGGCAAAGGAAATAACTTTGGTCCTTCTGTTTGTCTTTCCCTCTTAAAAGTTGATACTTATCTTTAATTTTTTTAATCTGAGCATAATGACCGGTAGCTACATATTTAATCCCTTTTTGTTTGGCAAAACTAATCAATTTATCAAACTTCAATTGTTGATTGCAAACTATACAAGGATTAGGTGTTTTTTTGTCCTTCAGAAGTGAAATAAAATAGCCAATTACTTTTTTCTTAAATCCCTGTCGACAATCAAGAGTATAATGAGGTGCTTTTAGTTGTCGACAAACCTTTTTAGCCAGGCGGATAGATTCTCGATTAGAATAAATATTTTCTTTAACTGACCAGCCGCTATATTTTAAAGTCAGGCCAATCGGCTGATAACCCTGCTTTTTGAGTAATAATAAAGCAACGGCCGAATCAACGCCGCCGGATAAACCAACAATCACTTTTGGCTTATTATTTTTCCTCATTTGCCTTACTTATTCTAATCGCCTTTCCTTTAATCAATGCCTCGGCTATTTTTTGATGGGCTGAACTTAAAATTCTTTGTAAGGTGCTTTGAGAAATCTTCATTCTTTTAGCCGCTTCAACCTGTTCTAATTTTTTCAGTTCGCAAAGACGCAAGGTCTCTAATTCATCCATTCCCAAATCAACCTCTTTTAAGGCAGATAGAGGGACGGCTCGCGGTTTGAAATAAGTAACTCGTGGGTCAAATCTAACAAATCTTTTTTTAACCGGTCTGGTCATAGATTTTTTCAAATATTTCTTTAATTTCTTTTTTAGCTTTAAGCTTAGTTTCTACAATTGGCTGAAGATTAGCAATCGCTTTAAAGATGGCCTGGTCATAAGATATTTTTCCTAAAAAATTATCAGCAAATTCTTTTTCTATTTTCTTAGTCAATGAGCGATTAATATCCCATTTATTAACCACTACCTTGTAAGGAATCTGAAAATGTTCAACCACTTCTAAAACCCTTTTTAGATCAGTTAATCCAGAAGGAGTTGGTTCAGTAACTAAAATAGCTAAATGGGCATCTTGTAAAGAAGCAATGACCGGACAGCCCGTGCCGGGTGCTGAATCAATGAGCATTAATTCATATTGACCATTTGCTTCAGCCTGCTTTTTTATTTCAGCGACTATTTTACCAGAACCGGTTTCGCCTGGAAATAATTGACCAATCACTAAAGGAAATCCATATTTTGTCTGAATTATTTTAATCTGACCATTTTCTATTGGTTTCAACTCAACTGCTTTCTGGGGACAGACAATTTGACAAACCCCACAACCCTCACAAAGAAAAGGATTCAACTTGGCTCGGTTGTTTTTAATTTCCAAGGCCTTAAAAACACAGTTCTCTATACACTTTCCGCAACCATTACATTTTTCACGGTCAATAACCGCTTTAAAGGAAGTTGAAATTTTCTTGAAGAGCTGAATATTTTCATCCGAAACCTGATTAAGCCAAATAGCTAAATTGGGCGCATCAACATCAGTGTCAACCGCCACAATTTTTTTCTTTTTAGCCCAAAGCATAGCCAAAGCCGAAGTCAACATTGACTTACCGACTCCCCCTTTGCCACTGGCAATAACTAATTTAAATTGTTTTTCTTTCATTAATTAAATATCTATCTAAAAATTAGCTTTCTTCACCTTTTTAGAATCTCAAAATCGTTTTTAAGAACTTTTTCCATATTTTGGTTATAGACGACCACGGCCGGATGGTATAAAGGAATGATTTTAATTGGGCCAAAATCCGCCTTAGTTTCAAAAACTTGTCCGTGAATTTTACTAATCCCCTGGATTTTGTTTTTCAGGCCAAATTTCTCTAAAAGATAAGCTGTTGAATAATTACCCAAAGAACCGATTATTTTGGGCTTGATAATGGCAATCTGTCTTTCTAAATAAGAAGTACAGGCCTCAATTTCTTCTTTTTGAGGATTGCGATTTTGAGGCGGTCGGCATTTAAGAATATTACAGATATATACTTCTTCTCTTTTGAGGCCAGCTGAATTTAAAAGCTCATCTAAAATTCTACCGGCCTGACCGCAAAAGGGTCGGCCGGTTTTATCCTCAGAAGCGCCAGGCGCCTCACCAATAAGTATTATTTCTGCTTGATGATTACCCTGTCCAATAACCGGCAAATTCCTCGTCTGGCAAAGAGAACATTTTTGGCATTTGATTACCTCCTCTTTAATCCGTTTAAGTTGTTTATCTTTTTCTAATCGTTCCATTATGTTTTTGGTAATCCTAAACTAATCCTAAAACCATGGCTATACCTAAACCCAAAATGATTAAACCACTGATTAAATGAATATATTTAATATTCTTTGCCTGCCAGCTGGCAATATCTTCAACTTTTCTTAAGCCAAAATAGATTATTAAAACAACAATCACCATAGGCAAAACAAATATCAGGTTATAAAGCAATAACCAGGGCAGGGATTTCAATATACCCAACTCACATAAAATTCCGCCACAGATAACATAAGGTCCGATAGTGCAAGGCAGCAAAAATACAGTCACCAAAGCGCCAACCAAGAAAGCTCCCCCAGGGCTGGTTATTTTAGAAAGAATCTGGTCAATTCTGGGAGTAACTTTACAGACCATCTTAGCTTGAAAAAAGTCTCTAATTTTTAAAAAGCCCAAAACTATAGCGCCAATACCAATAATTTTATAAAGACAAAGTTGAACTATTTTTAAAGTACTGAACAATTTAAATGACTCTATAATAATCAAACCATAAATTAAGTACATAACAAAAACAGAAAAAATAAAAGCTAAGCCAGCCAATAAGATATTCCTTTTTTTAGTCGGGTTATAAGTTAAGATTGCCACCAGCATTAAACTAAGGACAGCTAAAGTACAGGGATTAATAGCGTCAACGGCCGCTAAAGAAATAATTTTAACTAAAGTGAATTCACTAGGTAATTCCTCTAGAAAATCTAGATTAATATTATCACAGTGATAACAATCAGTTTCAGCGGCCAGGGCTAAATCAAAAAGGCAGATAAAACCAGCGATTAAAACTAATCCTAAAATAATAATTTTTAATTTTCCCATATAAATTCAAGATTCAATAATTTCCCCTGAGAATAGGCCTGAACAATTTTTTTAGAATAAGGAATCTCCTTGATAATTTTTATTTGATATTTTTGAACAATTTTTTGAATTTCTTTTTGAGAACCCAAATCAGCTTGATTTAAGATTACTTCTGTTGGTATTTTAAGTTTCCGGCATAAATCTAAAATTAAGTTTAAATCATAAGCCCCCATGGGCGTCGGTTCAGTTACCGCATAAGCCAAATCAACATCTAAAAGAGCGGAGATAACCGGACAATGAGTGCCGGCGGCTGTATCCAATAAAACAACATCGGCTTTTTTTTCTTGAGCAAATTTCAAAGCAATTTTTTTTGTTTGAGTAACCACTGGTCCAGTTTCTTCCAATCCCGACTTAGCTATTCCAGTAATCAGCCAATAATTTTTCTTCAATTGATTAATAAAAACCTGGCCAGTTTCTTCTCTCTCTGGCTGAATAGCTTGATGAGGACAAACCAACCAACAAGCGCTGCAGCCGGAGCATAAATCCCTGATAAATATAGGATATTGACCCGGCGCTTGAAAAATGGCATTGCTTTTACAAGTTCTGACGCATAAACCGCATTTCTGACATTTGGTTTTGTCTAATTTAGGAAATTGGGCAGTTATTTTTTCAACTGGCTTTTTCAATTTTTGTCCTAAAAGCAAATAATCATTAGGACATTCTACATCACAATCAACTAAAACAATTTTTTTGCCTGTTTGGAAATATTGGTTAGCTAAAAGAATGGCCACGGTAGATTTACCGGTTCCTCCTTTGCCGCCAGTAATGCCTAATTTCTTCATATTAATTCTTTTATCAGACCAAGGACTGTCCTTGCAAAACATCTTTCAATTTTTTCCCTGGGCTAATTATTTCCATTTTAATGCCATAGGCCTCAAAATTCCTTTGAGCATTTAGTCCTATTTCGCGAGCCATCACCTTGTCCGCTAAAATTGACTTGACGAATTTAAAGCCATGGCCAGTTTCTTTGTTAAAATAAGGATTTTTAACCTTTTCCTTTCTTAAAATTGAACCATCTTTGTCTTGGTCAATAACTAAATATTCAGCAGCGCCAAAATGCTGGCTGATTTCATTATTCTCTAAGGGAATAATTATTCGTTGACCTATTTTTTTAGGACCGATTATTTCAAAACCCTTACGAAAACCAGTTCGTTGACCAAATTGCCCCATAATCGTCCCTTCTTTAATTTCATGAGACTCAACTGAAATAACCACGTATTTTAACTGGGGAAAATTATCTAATAATTGATTCTTTAATGATTTAGCTAAATAAGAAGCTTTATCTAATTTTATTCTTGGGTCAAGCTTAATTTTTAATTCAGCAAAATTAGCCCCGCCTATTTTTCTGGTTTTTAAATCAGCTAATTCAATTCGCTGAGCCGTAACCATACTTCTTATTTTTTTCTCTAATTCTGGATTAGCCACATCTAAAAGAGAATCAGTAATCTCCTTGCCAATGCTGAAAGTTTCTTTGAGAATGTAGAGACCAATTAATAAGGCAATAAGAGCGTCAGCATAAATAAAATATCTGACCGCCACCAAACTAACCAAAACACCAATTGAAGAAATAACATCAGCTCGCGAATGTTCAGCATCAGCCACTAAAGACAAGCTTTCATGCTTGCGACCATAATGGAATTTTAAACGGGCCATTACTTCGTTAATAATAATAGTAGCGGCCATTAAACCAATGGCCCATAAAGAAAAAATAACCGGTTCCATTTCAAGAAATCGATTGCTTCCTTCATAAATAATCCAGGCCCCGGAAAGGCCTAATAAGACAGCTACCATTAAGCCTGCTAAACTTTCGGCTCGGTAATAACCATAAGGATGTTTTCTATCAACCGGTTTCTTAGCCGCTTTAATGCCTAAAAAAGTAACCAAAGATGAAAAAACATCCATACCCGAATGGATGGCGTCAGCGATTAAAGCCACACTATTAATTAATAATCCAATAATCAGCTTAGCTAAGGCTAATAAAAAATTAACCAGTGTGCTGATAAGAGAAATTTTTTCCTGATTCATTTGCATTTTTAGGGACTTTCCCTGAATATTTAACGACCTATTCCCTGACCAAAACCGCCTTGGCCTCGGCCGCCGCCAAATCTTCGGGCTATACCAAAATGACCAGGCACATTGGACTGGCTGGTCCCTTCTAATTCCCCTTTTTGATATTTTTCCAAGGCCTCTTTAGCTGAAAGTCCAGAAACACCAGTAATCATTTTTACGCCCGAGGACTCTAAAACATCAAAAGCCCGCGGACCAAGATTGCCGGTAATAACTACTTGAGCGCCGGCTGAAACAACTACTTGAGCGGCCGTAATACCGGCCCCGCCCATTGCCTCTACTCCGGTGTTTTTAATTATTTCTACTTTTTCCCCTTTTTCATCGGTAATTAAAAAATAAGGCGCCCGACCAAAACGCGGGTCTATTGGCGAATCAAGCTTAGGCAAACTAACACTAAAACAGATTTTCATAATTAATATCTTTAAACAATTTAAAGCTCAAAGCTGCTTACTGTCTGACTCTGGTCATTAAACTCCCACAATTAGGACATTTTTGTTCATAACAAGGTATTCCTCTTTGATGAGGGGCTTTTGTCCCACATTTTGGGCAAAGACATTCTCCTTTTGGTCCTAAACCAAAGCCACCTGATTGACGACCACGACCCAAGCCCCTTCTTAAACCCTGACCAGCGCCTGGTTCTTGACCATAAGGACCAGTTCTATCTCTAAATGGCATAATATTTTTCTCCTTGTCTATATTATTTTGTTTTTTTACTCTTTAGTTCCTCGAGACGAGCTTCTATTCCTTTTATTTCTTCTTTCAATCCCTTGAGTTCTTCGGTAAGTATTTCTTTTTCTTCTTTAACAGTTAGTTTATCGTAAAAAGGCCAGTCATAAGGATAGCCTCCAAAAGGCCATCCCCAGCCGCGGCCAAAACCAAAACCTCTTCCTTGACCTAATCCTAAGCCGCGACCAAATCGTCTAAAGCCACGACTATAACCGGGAGGACAATAACCTAAACTGCGACCAGTGCGCGAACCCTGACCCCGAGGACCTGTTTTATCTAATCCAGGCATATTTTTTTATCTTTTTATTATATCCCATTTCTTTCCATTAGAAAAGAAACAGGGGGCACAATAGATGACTACGACCTTTGCAAATAAAAAACAGCCATCTGTTTTAAGTATTTTCTATTATGAGTATATACCCATAACCAAATGGCTGTCAAGTGTTTTAAATAATCTTTTATAAATACTTTAATCTACCCTTGGCTTCTTCTATGGAAGAATATCCCTTTTTTTGAAGAATTTTCTCTAATTCCTTATTTATTCTTTTAAAACAAGATGGTCCTTCTTTTTCAAAAACTGTTGCTACTTGAACAGCATCGGCTCCAGCCAAAAGAAATTCAAAGGCATCTTTGCCTGATTTAATTCCGCCGACGCCGAAAATTGATACCTTACCCTTTAAAAGTTCATAAAATCCCCTAATATTACCCAGAGCCATAGGTTTGACGTAGTCGCCGCACACTCCGCCAATTCCTTTTCTTGGTTTGATAACTGGCCTCTCTTTTTGGTAATCAATAATTAAACTATTGCCTATTGTATTAATAGAAGTTATAAAAGAAATTCTGTTCTTTTTTATTATTTTAGCCATCTGCTCCTGTTGAACAAAATCAAGATAAGCAGGTAATTTCAGGCCGATTGGCTTAGGGCCTAATTTTGAAAGTAAACGAAGAAGTTTATTAGTCTTTTCAAAATCATAAGCAACTTGGGGATGATTTTCTATATTCGGACAAGAAAGATTTATTTCAATTAAATCAACCTGGCTATCTTGAAAGGCAGAAGTTATTTTTAGATAATCTTTAGGAGAAAACCCGGCCACGCTAACAATAATTGGTTTGTCGTATTTTTTTTTAAGTAATGAGGCAAATTTAAGATATTTCCAATAGCCCAAATTGGGCCAACCCATGCTTTGAATTATTCCCAACGGGGTCTTAATGCATCTAGGTTCAGGATTGCCTTTTCTTGGCTCCAGAGTACAGGATTTCATAACAATACCGGAGGAAGCAGAATTTCCAATAATTTCCAATTCTTTCAAAGTAGTATCTTTTGCCCCCGAAGCATTAAGAATATAAGAGTCAAATTCTATTCCAGTTATTTTTGTCTTAGTCATATCACAATCTTATTCTTATTTTACACAATTCTTCTCTTTTTTGTCTATCTTTAATCTTTCCTCATGGCCTCAATCGGACTTAACTGGGCCGCCTTGCGGGCCGGATAAAGTCCAAAGATTAAGCCAATAGCCACCGACACAGAAAAAGCGATTAAAATAGCTAACCAGGAAATAGTTAAGGGCCATGATAACCCTTGAGTTCTGGCCGCAATACCACCGGCCAAAGAACCAGCTATTCCTAAAAATATTCCGATAAAACCGCCCAAGCCGGTAATGACCAAACTCTCAACTAAAAACTGCTTTAAAATATCTTTTTTAGTCGCTCCCAATGACTTGCGCAGCCCTATTTCGCGTGTTCGTTCACTAACTGAAACCAGCATAATATTCATAATACCAATACCGCCAACCAACAAAGAAATAGCCGCTAAAAATCCTAAAAGTAAATTTAAAATCACACTGATTTCATTAACCTGTTCTAAAATTTCTCCCATAGTTGTAATTATAAAATCATCTTTGTCCGGGTCAGTGATATTATGATTACGGCGCAACAAGCGAGCGATTTCCTCTTTAGCTTGCGGCAAATATTCTTCGCCTGTCACAGCCAAAATAATTTCTGATAAATAATCTATGCCTAAGACCTCTTTAAGGGCTGTCTGCAGCGGCAGATAAACAAAGTCATTCATATCAATACCGCCAAATGATGAAAACATACCTTGCGGTTCAAGCACGCCAATTACTTTAATATTTTGTCCCTTTAATTTTACTTTCTCGCCCAAGGGGTCGGCCTGACCAAAAAATTTTTCAGCCAAACCACTGCCCAAAACTGCTACTTTGGCCAAACTGTCATTTTCATCTTCATTGAAAAAACGACCATTAGCCGTCCCAGCCATTTTATAAATTACAGGAAAATCAGCGTTACAGCCATAAAATAAAACTCTTTTCTCTTTATTTTCGTAGGTGACCCATTCCTGCCCAAAGGCCTGACCACTGACCGCTTCAATATAAGGAAAGCGGGACTTATCCTGAAGGTCTTTAACATCATCTAAATTTAAGGTAGTTATTTTTATGCCTTGAACCATTGAAGTAAGCGTTCCCATCTGGCCGGTACCGGGAATCTTAACGGCAATATCGAGAAGATTAGGACCAAAGGCCTCAACCTCGTTAGTAACCAAACCCTTTAAGCCCTGACCCAAAGAAAGAATGAGCACTACCGCGCCCACGCCGATAACAATGCCTAAGACAGAAATAGCACTGCGTAATTTATTGGCCCTTAAAGCAATAATTGATTGTTTGATGATGGAAGATAGATTCATAGTAACAG
>CAZPQT010000001.1:0-26925 GCA_964589195.1 uncultured Candidatus Saccharibacteria bacterium | reverse complement strand
GCCCTTAAAGCAATAATTGATTGTTTGATGATGGAAGATAGATTCATAGTAACAGGGACTGTCCCTTAAACACAGTCCTTGTTATTCATACCGCAAGGCCTCAATTGGGTTTAACTTGGAAGCGCGGTTGGCTGGCCAGAGACCAAAAACCAAACCAACGCTAATGGCCATTAAAGTAGAAATAAAAACAGAAAGAGGGGTAACGATAAACTGCCAATCATAGCCGAAATAATTAACCCCGATAGTGACAACAAAAGCAATTAAAATTCCTAAAATAATGCCCATTATTCCACCAAGCAAAGTCATGGCGACGCTTTCCATTAAAAATTGAATAAGAATATCTTTTCGTTTTGCTCCCAATGCCTTGCGCAGGCCAACTTCTCTAGTTCTTTCATTTACCACTACAAACATGATATTCATAATACCAATGCCGCCAACAATCAAAGAAATTGCCGCCACCATGGCTAAAAATAATTTAAGTGCTTGGGTAATGGCTCCTAAAATATCCAAGGCCTGGGCGGTGCTTCTAACTGAAAAATCATCTTTGGTCGGGTCTGTGATATGATGACGATAACGAAGTATATCTTTCATTTGACTAATAGCTAAATCGATATTAGCCGCTTCATTAACCTTAGCCCGGATAAAAGCTAAATGATCAATGCCTAAAAGTAATTTTTGAGCTGTTTTTAGAGGAATGAAAACTTGTTCGTCTTGATTTTCAAAAGCAGCCACCCCCCTTTCTTTCATCACCCCAATTATCTTAAAACTGATTTGATTAATTTTAATTCTTTTATCAAGCGGGTTATCTTGACCGAAAAGTTCTTCTTTGACTTGGCTGCCTAAAACAACCACTCGGGCTAAACTATCGTTTTCTTCTTCTTTAATAAAACGACCCAGTTTAACAGAAGTATCCCCAACTTCTAAATAACTGGGTGTCACCCCAGTATAATTAAAATCTTTTATCTGATTGAAATAACTCATGGTGCCTCGGCCCTTAACGTAAGAACAAACGGCCGTCAAGTGAGGTAATTTTTCTAAAGCCAAGGCATCTTCATATTTAAGGGTAGTTATCTCAATACCAAAGAGAGTAGCGGGCGGTCCCATTTCATCAGCCGCCCCAGGTAAAACACCGATTAAATTACTGCCCATGGCTCTAACTTGAGCTAAAAGTAAATCTTGAGCGCTGGCTCCTACAGCCATAATGGAAATAACCGCCGCCACCCCAATAATAATCCCGAGCATAGTCAAAAAAGAACGGCTTTTCTGTAAAGCCAAATTTTGAAAAGCGTATTTGAGAGTATTGAAGATATACATACCTTGCAAGGGACTGTCCCTAAGATACAGTCCTTATTTCAAAGGACTGTATCTTAGGGACAGTCCCTTGAGGATATATTATTTCACCAATCCGTCTTTAGCCAAATGCTGATTAGTTACCTTTCGGTCAGAGATAATCTCGCCGTCTTTTAGTTCCACGATACGACGAGCGCATTCAGCCACATACTTTTCATGAGTGACCATTAAAATAGCATGACCTTCTTCATTTAAATCCTGTAAAACCTCCATGACCTCCTGACCAGACTGACTGTCTAAATTACCAGTTGGCTCATCAGCTAAAATTAAACGTGGCTGATTAATCAAAGCCCGAACAATAGCCACTCTTTGCTGTTCGCCGCCGGAAAGCTGATTGGGTCGAAAATCAATTCGGCGAGCCAGACCTAATTTATTTAAAAGCTCACGCGCCCTCCCTTCTATCTCTTTTTTATTTGAATGAGGCGTATAAATAGTCGGCAACAAGATATTATCCCAAACCGAAGTGCGGGCCAAAAGATTATAGGTCTGAAAAACAAAACCAACTTTGGTATTTCTGATTTGAGCTAATTTTTCATCATCAAATTGACTGGCATCTTCGCCTTCAAAAAAATACTTGCCCTTGGTTGCTTTATCTAAAAAACCAATAATATGCATTAAAGTGGACTTACCTGAACCAGAAGCGCCCATCACCGCCGCAAATTCTCCCTGATTAATCTCAAAAGAAACCCCGCGCAGGGCTGGGGTAACTAATTCTTCGTCAATGTAATCCTTAGTAATGTTTTCTAATTTAATCAGCATAAAAATTAGTCAGATAACAGGGACAGTCCTTGGTCCTGGAATCTTTTTAAAAAGCAAATATGAGGACAGCCCTTATCTGGGAAGCATATCTGCGGGATAATTCCCGCCTACTGTTCCATAACTGCTTTCTCACCTTCTTTTAACCCTTCAATAATCTCTATTCCAGTTTCGCCTTCTAAACCAGTTTTAATTATTTTCTCTTCTATTTGACCGCCCTCTAAAATCAAAACATATTTTTGGCCGTTTTTTTCTTTAATTATGTAATAAGGCAACAATAAAACGTTTTCTTTTCTATCTGTCTGGATATCTAAATTAACGGTCATGCCCGACTTTATTCTTTCGTCTTCTGCATCAAAAACAGAAGTCACTTTATAATAAATTACCCCCGAAACAACTGTTTCAGCTGGGTCAATTTTAATGAGCCGACCAGCAAATTTTTCCTCTGGACCCAAAGCATCTAAAGTCATCGAGACCATATCGCCAATGCTAACTTTAGCAATTTCTGTTTCAGAAACATTAGCTTCAACTTGAAAACGACCAGCGCCAATCATGGAAACTATTGTTTGATTTGCTTGAGCCATTTCTCCTTCTTCTTTTTCAATAAGCGTAATAATTCCGGCGACCGGTGCCCTTAAAATAGATTTATTTATTTTTTCTTGAACCTGACGAAGATTGGCTTGGGCTTGTCTAACCTCCGCTTGAGCTAAATCAATATCCTCTTGGCGAGGTCCGGCTTGTTTAGCCGTTAATTCATCTTGAGCTTTCTTTAAAGCAGCTTTCGCTGTCTCAAGATCTGATTGAGCTGTATTAATATTAGTTTGGTTGGTTATTTTAGTGCTGGCAATAGTCTGTTCCTGGATAGTCAGATTAGTTAAAGCAGTATTAACGTTTGTCCGAGCAATACTTAAATCAGACCGATAAGTACTCAGATCCGACGAACTTACCGTCGTGGTAGTAAAAGCTCCATTAAGGGCCTCGTTTAATCTGACTAAGAAATTACTAATAATAATCAAATATTCTTTTGCTTTGACTAAAGCGTTATCTAAATTATTATAATCTTGAGTATTTAAATTATCTATTTCATTTTTAAATTTGATTAATTCATTTCCAGCGACTATCCTTTGCCATTCAGCATCATTTTCAGCCTGGGAATTAATTGTCTCAAAAGTAAGTTGAGGGTTGCTGGTATCATCACCAGTGAATAAATCATCAATATATTGGTGAATAGCGTTATCTGATTTAAGATAAGCATCGTTAAGAGTATCCCGAACATCTTCATAGTCCTGGTCTAAATCACTATCGGCATCAACCTGAGCATCAATTAAGGCCCGTTCTTCATTGGTCACATCAACTTCAGATTTAGCAACGGCGGCCTGATAAACTTGAATATCTTCTGGTTTGGCGCCAGCTAAGGTTTGATCTAATTTAGCTTGGGCTATTTCCAAGGCAGCTTGGCTGGCCTGAACTTGGGCATTTAATTCAGCCGTATCTAATCTAACCAAAACTTGACCCGTGAATACTTGGTCACCTACTTCTACTTCAATCTTTTTTATCTTGTCTGCCTTCTCAAACTGTAAATCTATCTCTTTAGCGGAAATAACCGTACCGGTAACGGAAACTAAATCAATAACCTCTCCTTTAGTCACTTCGACTATTTGATAATCTGAATCTTTTGAACCAAAAATTGCCCGCAGACCAAAATAGCCACCGATAATAATAACAATAATACTGGCAATAATGATTATTTTTTTCATATCTTAAATAAACAACAAAAAAAGGACAATGTCAATTTTTATCTAATTGCCTTTAAAAATGGCTGAACAATTGCCTTAACAAATTCTACACAACTTTCTCTGTCTAGATAAAACCAAGCAATAAAACCAAGAATTAAAACCAGAATTAAAATTCCTAAGAAAGAACGGCTGATAAAGAGCCGAAAGATTTTACTAATCCAAAGCTTTTTTTGGGTTCTCTCTTCTTGGGCTAATTTCTTCTCTAAAGAAAAATCGTAATATTTATAAAATTCTACTTTATTAATGAGAAACTTCTTCATTTTATTTTGATAAAAGCGTTTATCAGGATTTTGTTCCAGGAATATTAAAAGAGCGGAAAATTTTACCTCTTCGGCTTGAGAAAGATTTTTAAATATATTCTTTATTTGAGAAACCCAAAAAAACCATTTGGTTTTATCCCCCTTTAAAGAATCCAAAAGAAGCTTTCTTTCCTTGGGCAGAAGAAATTTTTTAGCCAGGATTTCTAATTCTTGAGCTAATTTTTTTTTAGAAGGCATATGTATTTTAGGATTCCAGGCATTATCCTCATTAGACCAGGGACTGTCCTTGGAGTCTATATATTTGGGAGTCCAAAAATTCAACTTATTCTTTGAGCTGATGGCTTTGGGAAAAGTTGGTTACATCTTTAATTAAACCATTGGAGATATAAAAGGTTTTTCCTTCTTCGTTTCGTAAAACAGTTGAACGCATGGTAATCTTCAAAACTTCTCCTTCAAAATTACCGATTCCGACTTTGTCGCCAACGCTGTATTGATTCTCAAGTAAAATAAATAAGCCCGAGACAAAATCCTTAACTAAGGACTGGGCGCCAAAACCAATGGCTAAGCCAATAATGCCGGCCCCAGCCAGAATCGGCGCAATATTAATGCCGAAAAGATTCAAAGTCATTAAAAGGATAATGATATAAATTATTACATTGCCCGTGGCGATGAGAATACTCCCCAAGGTCTCGGCTCTTTTTTTTGATTGCGCTTGGCTTTTTTGATTTTCTCCGAGGCTTATTCTAATCGCCCTCTTAACGATCTTTCTCAGAATGATTCTACCCAAAAAGAATAAAGCAATAATCCAAATTACATCGGCGCCATGTGTTTTAATTAAATCAAAGATAAATGATTGAATATCTCTCATATTTTTATTTAACCAATTTTACGGCGGTGCCATAAACTAAGAGCTCGGCAGCGCCGGCCATAACCTGGGAAGTAGTAAAACGAACAGCTACAATGGCCTCAGCATCCATTTCTTCGGCATTTTTAATCATTCGGCAAAGAGCTTCTTCGCGGGCATCATTTAAGGCCTCCACATATTCTTTAATTTCGCCGCCGACAATACTCCGCAAGCCAGCCAAAATATCCTTGCCAATATGTTTGGCCCGAATAGTATTACCCTTAACCAAACCAAGGGTCTCTTTGATTTGCTGACCAGGAATTTGGTCAGAAGTAGTTAAAATCATATTTTTAATCTCCTTTATCTTTTAACCGTTCAATAATCAGAGAAATTAACATAATTATTGTCCCTAAAATCAAACCAGTAATCCCCCATCTGATTATCAGCGGAACCGTCGTATCATCAAAAAAACTATACAAACCAAAGCCGATTAAAGCTAAACCGCCAAGGGAAAAAATTATTAGCCCTAAAACATTTAATGGTTTCATGAGCCTAAAGTAGTTACGATAATTACCATAATTATAAAAAATCCTAAGATATAAAGCAATGTATAAATCAGCAGAGATAAAGCATCTTTAAATCTTTGATTAAGGGCTAAATGGGCCGGGTAACCAAAAACAATTACCCCGCTTACAGCCACTGAGAAAACAAGAAAAACCAGCATTAAAACACTAGCTAAAAAGCCCGAGGGCGCGGCTAAAAAATTATTAGCCAGCCAAAAAAATCCGCCAGCCAAAGCACAATAAGCAATCATTCCTAAGGCCTGAAAAAAACCAATTAAAAATAGATTTGTTTTCATGTTAATATTTAAAAGGCTTGACCTTGAAACTTCTTAAAAATAAATAAGCAATCAGGCCACCAGCTAAAGCAGTTAAAAGCTGGGGCCAGCTCATCATCATAGCCACTTTTGAAGCAATCTCTTTTTTAAGAAGCAAATCAATAACCACTGAACTAGTTCCCCAAAGGAAAAGAAATTTCATTAGACTAGCTGAAATTATAGCCAGCCAATAGTTTTTTTCTCTTAAATAACTGAAAGCTAAAATCAAAATAGCATTGCCGGTCATAATAAAAGGAATCATTGGAGCAAGTATTGGCGGCAAAAGACCAACTGACAAAGCGATTAAACTTGGCACCAAGGCAATTAAAATTGCCCCCCTGACTCCTAAAAGAACTACTGAAATAAAAAGTACTGCATTAATAATAGGGCCACTGATAGCTTGTTGATGCCCCAGCAAAGGTGCTGTCGCGGCAATCCCTGTCAAAAAAATAAACTGGCTTAAAACATAAATTTTTTCCTTGTTAATTATTAAAGCTTTTACTTGATTCATATTTTTATTCATTAAGAAATTTTAACCTCTCTTTTCTTGGGTGAATATTTTGTGTGGCAAATAGAATGAATCATTTCCTCGGAAGTGAGAAAATCCTGATAAACTTTTTTAACTATTGGATTATGATGAGCCAGCCTAATTTCTTTCTGAACATCAATTTGATAAAGACCATCAGCCCTCTCCTGTCTAATTTTACCATCAGTTGGCACTGGTTGTCCACCGCCGCCAATACATCCGCCGAAACAAGCCATTACTTCTACCGCATCATATAATTTAGGATTTTCCTTTAGTTCTTCCAAAACTTTTTTAGCGTTTCCGATTCCGTTAACTACGGCTATTTTTACTGCTTGGCCGTTGATTTCTATAACGGCTTTTTTTATCCCTTTCATTCCCCTCACTTGTTCGAATTCTATTTTTGATAATTTCTTTTGAGTTATTTTTTCATAGGCTGTTCGCAAAGCTGACTCAACCACTCCGCCGCTGGCTCCATAAATCACTCCGGCTCCGCTGGGAATACCCAAGGAGTCATCCAGTTTTTGAGGAGAAATTTTTGCTAAATCAATTTTATTTTTTTTGAAAAGATAAGCCAGTTCCCGGGTGGTTAAAACATAGTCAACCGGCCTCATTCCGTTGATTTCCAATTCTTTTTTTCTAATTTCATATTTTTTAGCCACGCAGGGCATTACTGAAACAACGGTTATTTTCTCGGGGTCAATGTTTTCTTTCTTAGCCCAATACGTTTTAATTAACCCGCCCAGAATAACTTGGGGAGACCGGGTCGTGGCTAAATGAGGAATAAATTCCGGATAATTAAACTCAAGAAATTTTACCCAAGAAGGACAACAGGAAGAAAAACAAGGGGTGGTGCCTTTTTTCATCTTTTCTATTAGTTCGTTAGCTTCCTCGGTCGTGGTAAAATCAGCCCCCACGCATGTATCAAAAACTTTATTAACTCCTAATTTTTTAATCCCAGCTACTAATTGCTCCGTCATTATTGAACCATAAGGCAAATCAAATTCTTCGCCAATACTCGTCCGAATAGACGGCGCAAACTGAAAAACAACAATTTTATCTTTATCTTGAAGCGGTTTTTCCACATCTTCAAATTCTCCCACAGCTTCAAAAGCGCCCACCGGGCAATGAACGATACACTGGCCGCAATAGATACAGTCTTTATTTTCATCTTGAGAAGGAACCACTTGAAAAAGATGCCCTCTTTCTTTGATTTCTAAAAAGTTGACTCCCTGCTGCTGGCAAACATCGACACAATTACGGCAATCAATACATTTGGAACTATCAAAAATGAGAGAAGGTCCAAATTGATAAACCGGATAGCCGGTCTTTCTATCAAGAAATCTATCGGTTTTAATTTTGTATTTTTTGGCTAATTTAAGAAGTTGACAGTTGAAATCCCAAATACAATCATTACATTCCTCGCGGTGCTGGGCAAAAATTAGTTCTAAATTAATTTTTCTGGCTTTTCTAATTTTTGGCGAATCAGTAATAATTTCCATTGACGGTTCTGTTTTTGTCGAACAAGCGGTAAATAATCCCCTTTTCCCTTTTATTTCCACTAAACACATGCGGCAATTAGCTTTTATTTTCAAATCAGAATGATAACAAAGAGCCGGAATATCAATTTCATTTTCCCGGGCCACTTCTAAAATGGTCTGGTCCTTGAAGCAGTCAATTTTTTTGTTATTGATAATGAGGTTAATTTTCTTTTTCATTAATTAGATTTTTTCTCCAAGAACCTTGCTAATTAAACTGCGAAAAGGAACAACTACGCCTTTACCTAAAGCGCAAAAACTGGTTTCTTCTAAAACAAAAAAGAGGTCTTTCAGTAATTTTTTATCGATTTTATTTTTTTCCAGCATTTCAGCTATTCGGTAGACGCCCTCCCGACACGGCGTGCATTTATCACAATTACCTTCCAGAAAAAAATTAATCCATTTTTTCATCAATGAAAAAGGATTGGTTTTTTTACAGTTGAAAACAACAATGGCTCCTTGTCCCCTGACTGGTTGGTCTAATTCACTGGTTAATAAGATTTCGCCTGAAGCGCCGCCGCCTGACTGAACAAAGAAATCAAAATCAGGCCAATTATCAGTTTCCCTTAGGATTTGTCCAATTGACTGGCCTTCAGGCAATTGATAAACTCCCTCGTTTTTCACCTGGCCGCTGATGGAATAAAAACGAGTCTTTTTGTATTGGTTTTTGACAATTTTAGCCACCTGATAAAATGTTTCCAGATTATTGATTAAAGTAGGACAGCCAAAAAGACCAACTTGGGGAGGAAAAGGCGGTTTTATTCTCGGTTCGGGCCTCTTTCCTTCTATAGCTTCAAAAACAGATGTTTCTTCGCCGGCCAGATATCCGCCGGTTTTCTTAAAAAGAGCAATGGGCAAATTCCCTATCAGTTTTTCTAAAGTTTCTTTGAATTTCTCATAATAATCTTTACGCAGATAAATATAAGCAGAACTATGGTCAATGGCTTCCAGAGCTATTTTTACTCCGGTGACCACCTCGGCCGGATAATTACCTAAAATAAAACCGTCTTTGAAAACATTGGGTTCGCCTTCCGAAGCATTGCAAATAATGTATTTCTTTTTAGCTTTAGCTGACTTAACCATTTCCCATTTTAAGCCCGTTGGAAAAGCTGCCCCGCCTCGGCCCAAAAGTTCATTTTCTTTTAATTTAGTGATAATGTCTTTGGTAGCCATATAATAAGTATAACTTATATTGACTCTAGAGTAAATTGTAAAACATTATCAGACAAATCAATGAGCCAGCTGGCAAGCATCCTTGGCTGCTCCGCAGCCAAGGCTCCCTCCCGCTCTCCATTTGCCAGCTGACCATTGATTTGCCTGATAATATAGCTTGAAATTCATTTTACTAAACCAATAAAATATGATAGGTTATTATAAAATAGGTCTATTATATGCTTTTAGAAATAAAAAACTTAAAAGTTAAAGCAAATAACAAGGAAATACTAAAAGGAATTAACTTGGCTGTAAAACAAGGGCAAGTCCAGGCTCTTTTGGGTCCTAATGCTTCAGGCAAAAGCACTCTGGCTCAAGTTATTGTTGGTCATCCTAAATATCAAGTCAGTCAAGGAAAAATTTTCTTTAACCAAAAAGAAATTATTAAATTATCTCCAGAAAAAAGAGCCAAACTAGGCCTCGCTTTAACTTGGCAAAATCCCCCAACCATCAAAGGAGTAAAACTATCCCAATTATTAAAAAAGATTGCCAAGAAAAAGGTGAGTAATAAAAAATTAGGTCTTGATTCTGATTTATTAGCCAGAGAGGTAAATTTAGATTTTTCCGGCGGCGAGAAAAAAATGTCAGAACTTCTCCAGATTTTATCCCTTAATCCAAAACTGGTCATTTTAGATGAAATTGATTCCGGATTGGATTTAAAAAGATTGGAAAAAGTAGCCAAAATAATAAAAAAAGAATTAATAGAGAAAAAAATTTCCGTCTTGTTAATTACTCATTCGGGGGTTATTTTACGGTTCTTAAAGCCCCAGATGACCAATGTCATGCTTAAGGGGAAAATTATTTGTCAAGAGAAAGATTACAAAAAAGTTTTAAAAGTGATTAAAAAATATGGCTATGAAAAATGTAAAAAATGCCAGTTACTGGCAAGTTGACCATAAAGTAAAAAACATCTTTAAAGCAAAAGGTCTGGTAATTTCACCCAGCCAAGAGGCCTGGAAAAAATTCAGCTGGACTAGGAAATATTTTGGGGAAAAACCAAAAGAGGGCTATTTTATCTGGGTTAAAGAACAGGTAGATTTTCCCTTAACCCCCTGTATCACTATCGCTTCTAAAAATGTCTCTCAGAATTTGACCAATTTACTGGTTATTGAAAAAAATATCAAAGCTAAAGCAAATGTTGTCTGTAACGCCGCCAGCAATAATTTATGCGGCATTCACAAAGCCCGGGGCAAACTAATTCTTAAAGATAAGGCGAGTTTAGAGTACAATCACTTTCATCAATGGGGCCAAAAAGATTTTGTCAGCCCTAATTATCAATTTATTTTAGGTAAAAATTCTCGTCTAATTTATAACTACAAAAACTTATTTCCTCCGGAAAATCTTAGATTAAATACTACTATTTATGGTGATAAGAATTCTTCCTGCAATCTAAATTTTGTCATTAACGGCTTAAATTCAGAAATAAACTTAAAAGATACTATTTTTCTTGAGGGCTTGGATGCTCGAGGAATTGTCAGATTAAGATTAGTTGGAAGGAAAAATAGTAAAATAAAGGCAGTCAGTTCAATTGTTGCTAAAGCTCCGGCCAAGGGTCATCTTGATTGCCAAGGTTTAATCATTGATAAAAATTCAGAGATTTCTTTAAGACCAGAACTGGTTTGCAAAAATAACCAAGCTCAAATAACTCATGAGGCCTCAGTAGGAAAAATTTCAGAAGAGCAATTAAATTACTTAAGAACCAGAGGACTTTCCGAGAAAGAAGCGATAAATTTGATAGTAACTGGTTTTTTAGAAACAGATTAATGGATTTTCTTCTACAGGATTGACTTGTTAAGGATAATAACTATAATAATTATAGGATTATAATGAGTAAAGGTCGTTTTTCGCTTTAAATTTATTTATTTATCGTTATGGCTTTCAAAAAAAATGATGATGATTCGAGTGGAGATTTTCCACCTCGAAAGATGGTTAAGGGAAGCTGGAAATGCGCTGATTGCGGAGAAGAAATAACCGAACTCCCTTTTGAACCAGACCCGGACAGACCAATCTACTGCAAAGAGTGTTGGATAAAAAGAAGGAATCAAAGAGACGAACGTTAATTCAGAATAAAAAAAAGCCCTTCGCAGTATTGCGGAGGGCTTTTTGTTTCTCATTATTCACTTGATTTATGTTACTTTATTAGATGACTTCTCTTTTTTTAACTAACAGCATTATACTGCCCACCAGGCCAGCTAAAAAACCCAAAGGACAAGCAAAAATCGCTATAATGAAAAATAATACATTAAGCGCTTCCATCAAAGAACTTAATACAATAATCTGACTGGCTATTATACCCAAGGCATAAAAAGCATTGTGCAGAAAAACACTGACGAAAAATCCAGCTGCCGAGATGCCGGTTAATAATAAGAATAATTTCAAAAGCCCTTTTATTTTTTCTCTGATAGTCAAAAATATCAAAACCATCCCCAACAAACAGAAAACAATAAAGGGGACTAAAAATAGTTCAGAACCTTTAAATAAATCTCTGATTGGCGGAATAAAAAATTGGCCAATCATAAAGATAAAAACTCCTATTAAGGCCCAGAATATTAATGGTATTAAAGATTTTTTCATTGTAATATCATTATACCAAAAAATCGCCTGCTTGGCGATTTTTTTGCGAGCTCCTCTACTGGGACTCGGTTAAATTCTAATTAAGCCAAATCTTTTGTCCGGTATCCTTTAATATATTCAAAAAGAGTAGACCAGCAGGCGCCGGCGGCAAAGCCGGCAAGAATCTCTTCCAGAGGAACGCCCCAAATCATAATTCCCCAAAGATTTTCTAAAGTATAAGCAGTCGCAATAAAATCGGGAAATAATCTATTAAATATGCCGAAAAACAAAAGATAGATTAAGCCGAAAAAAAGTCCGCCCAAGATGATCTGGACAATTAAATCTTTCCTTTTAACAGCAATCATCGTTGCCCCGATTAATGAAGAAATAATAAGATTATAAATTGTTTGGCCGGAAAATAGCAATTCCAGAAAAACAAAAATTAAAATAGCAACTAAATAAGGACCGAAGAAAAATTTATGCCCTAATCTGAACTTAACGGTTTTTTTTCTATTAATCACTTCATAGATGACAGCTGCAATGCCTCCAACAGTAAAGAAAAAGAAAAAGCTTTCTAAACCAATTCCAAACTTGCCAATTAAATTAAAGAAAGACGGCGGATTCCAATATTCCGGAACAAACAGATATTCAATAAATCCAAAAGGCAGAGCTAATAAGCTCCCGAAAATTATTTCTCGGCGCAAATCTTTTCTTAAAACAAAAAAAGACAGCCAGAATAGAAACAAAATTAAACAACCGATAAAATAGGCGTATTGCATCTTTAAAAAATCATTTGAGTCTTATATCTTTTTTCTACGCTTACCCAAAGCACCCCGGCCATTATTATCTTACCACAAATACTTGTATTGAGCCAGTCGAAATGAGACAAATAAAACACTTAAAAAGGGATTTTAGGTGTCTTATTTAAAACGGTTATTTTACTTTTTTATTCAGTCATTTATTGAACTGAGTTCATTTCCGGCCTTATTTGGATTGATTGAGCCGTAACACTTCCATCTTCATTTGCCTTCCCATTTATTACAACTGACTTGCCGATTTCAAGATCGGTTGCATTTCCGCTTACAAATTTACTAATTTCGGCGCTGTCTGAATAAAAGATAATTTTTGAGCCGCCATCCTGAAGCTTTACAGTAATGCTTATGTCATCTTTTGAAATAATTTCTCCTGCGACAAAACCGGAATTAGTGCCGTTTCCTGATCTCCCGCCGCTCAATCCTATCATTCCAGCAGCGCCGGCTTGCTGAAATTTCTGTTGCCGTTCTTCCGGCGATAAATTGCGAAGGTCTTGAAAATTGCCTTGGGCAAATCCTTGTGGAGATTTACTTTGAGCATATTTCATGCCTCCGTAAAATGCTCCTCCGCTGATTATAACAAGCGCGATAATAATTGGTAATATTTGCTTCATATTGATATATTTAGTTATTCTTAATCTTTATTAAATCGCTCGACTGGGCGATTTCTTCACTCATATCTCAATGCCTCTATTGGTTTAAGCGAGGCGGCGCGTCTGGCTGGATAATACCCAAATCCAACACCTATTAAAGCAGATACTCCAAAGGCCAAAACAATAGAAAATACCGAAACGCTTGTGGTAATGCCGCCAAATTTAGCAATCAGCAAGGAAATTAACCAGCCGAAAATAACACCGACAATTCCGCCAATAAAAGTGAGCATAGTTGCTTCTGTTAGAAATTGAAAACTAATATCTCTGTTTTTAGCGCCAATGGCTTTGCGTAGGCCGATTTCCCGCGTCCTTTCCGTGACTGTTGTTAGCATCATATTCATAATTCCAATGCCGCCCACCACCAAGGAAATGCCGGCAATAGCCGCTAAGAGCACGGTAAAGGTATTAGTAATTGAAGAAGCGGTCTCTACAATGTCAGCCTGATTCATTACAGAAAAATCAGCCATTTGAGGGTCAGAGATATTATGTCGAGCCAATAAAAGATTGGTCACCTGTTGCTGAACACTGGCCATATAATCTGAATCTTGGGCTTGAACACTAATAGTGCTAATATAGTCACCGCCGGCTAAAAATCTTTGCGCCGTAGAAAGAGGGATAAAAATCATATCATCCTGACTGCCGAATCCTGTGCCGCCTTTTGTCTGAGTAACGCCAATAACCGTAAAATCAATCCGGTTTATTCTAATTTTTTGACCTATTGGATTTGAGTTTTCTCCAAACAAGTCATCGCGGGTCGTCGGCCCCAAAACCGCTACCTTTGACAAACTTCTGACGTGCTGGTCAGAGATGAACGAACCTGATTCTATTTCAATATTCCTTACTTGGCTATATGAGGCAACCGTGCCGATTACCGAAGTATTGGTATTTGTCCCTTTGGCCGTAATTTGGTACCTGCCTGAAATTTCCGGGGCCACGGCTTCCACAAAAGAAACTTGCTCAGAAACAGCATTAGCGTCTTTTTGAGTAAGGGTTTGGGCCGAACCTCGGCTAGAACGTACTTGCGAGCCCGCTCCCATCTGAAAACCAGGCATAACCATAATCAAATTTGAACCAATACTTTCAATACTTGACTGAATCTGACCTTGAGCGCCCTGCCCAATAGAAATCATGGCTACGACTGAACCAATGCCAATAATAATACCCAAAATCGTCAGGCCTGACCTGACTTTATTCATAAATATGGCTGAATATGTTTCTTGTAATAAATCAGATATTATCATATTGTCTTGCCTGCCCCGTAGGCTCGCCTATGGCGGGTCCTTCGGAGTGGTTAATAAAACGCTGATGTTTATTTTGCCCGTCTTCAACAATCCGGCCATCAATAATATGGATAATCCGATTAGCGTGCTCAGCCACATAACGCTCGTGAGTTATAAGCACAATAGTTCGTTTTTGTTCAGAGTTAAGTTTTTGGAATGATTCCAAAACAACCTTGCCTATTTTTGTATCAAGATTGCCGGTTGGTTCATCAGCTAAAATTAGAGAAGGATTATTGACTAAGGCCCGGGCAATGGCTACTCTTTGCATTTGTCCGCCAGAGAGTTGATTAGAAAGATGGTAATAATGGGATTCTTCAAGCCCGGCCTCTTGAAGCACTATTTTTGCCTGCTCTTCTCTTTTCTCGCGCGGAATACCCGCGTAAACAAGGGGTAAAACAACATTACGAAGCACTGTCGCCCGAGGCAGTAAATTAAACGATTGGAAAACAAAACCAATTTTATTCTTTCGAATATCGGCCAATTCCTCTTCAGAGAGCTGGGATACGTCTTGTTCGTCTAAAAAATAATTTCCGCCAGTCGGCGTATCCAAACATCCTAAAATATGCATTAGAGTGGATTTGCCGGAACCAGAAGGGCCCATGATGGCCACAAATTCTCCGTCTTTAATTTTAAAAGAAACGCCTTTAAGCGCTTTAGTTTCTACGCTTCCGCTTTTATAAATTTTGCTGATATTTTGGACTTGGATCATAGTTCGACAAGCTCTTTACAAGTATTTTAGCGCATTATTCTCATCATTTGGCCACTACCCCCGAACCCACTGCTTGATTGCGTCTGATTTTGATTAGTATTTGAGGTTATAGTTTGAATCACCACAAGATCGCCTTCTTTAAGTCCGTCAATAACTTCGGTCATGGTATCGTTGGAAAGACCTGTTTGGACTGACTGCGTTTTTAAATCAGAAGCAGGTATGGCGTTTGAGATATTCGCCGCCGCCGCATAAGATTCCGCCGCTGCCCCCTCTACTAATTCCACATACGAAATATCGCCCTGCTGTTTTATGGCCGAGCTTTGCACCAAAAGCGCATCTTGTTTAGCTTCAGTAATAATAGCGGTAGAAAGAGTCATTCCCGGCTTGACTCTCTCGTCTTGAGTATCAAAAGCAATTTTTATACCATAAGTTACTACGCCCTGAGTTGCCGTCCCCAGAGTATCCACTTCCACCACCTCTCCGGTAATATTTAAACTGTCAATCGCGTCAAAGGTAATGTTTGCTTTTTGTCCTGTTTTAACTCGGACAATATCAATTTCGTTGAGGGTAATTTCCGCTATTTTTCGCATGGTAATAAGAGTAGCCACTGCATTAGAAGAAACTGATTCTCCTTTTTTAGCGTCTATATTAGCGACAATCCCATCAAAAGGCGCGCGGATATAATGATCAGCCAAACTTTGTTGAGCGCTTAACAGAGCGTCCTCTTTTTGCCGAACGGCAATTTTCTTCGCTCTGATATTAAGTTCGTCAGCACCTGCTTTTAGTTTAAGCAAGGACTCTTCCTTTTCTCTGACGCTTCGTTCGGCCGCGGCTAAATCAAGCGGGTTATTTTGATCCATTTCCACTAAATCTCGTTCGGCAGTTAATTTAGATTTTTTATTGTCTTCAATGTTTCTTTGGGCAGACAAAAGACCTGATAAATGTTTATTAGTTGTGCCTGTGTAGCTCTTAAGACTATCCTGGTGGGTTGAGACAAGAGATGGTATTCTTAAATCTTGTTGAGTGGCTGTATCTTCATAACAATCAATTAAATTTTTAATGCTCTTTACCGCTTCGGCAATATCTCTAACCGTTTTATAGGTTTGACTGATAAGCGTTTCGATAGTTGCCGGGTCAGAATCTCGGCTAACTTCAATATAGTCCTGGGAGTTTTGTTCATAACTATCACGGGCCATGTTATAATCTGAACGGGCTTTGTCTTGGTATTGCAGAATCTGATTGTTATAACTAGCCATATTGGCATAATAATCAATATTCCATTGATTATCGCTGAAATCGCTGCCTAAAAGGATGCCTTCAAGTCCCGACATAACAGCCGGTAAATCAAGAAAAGCATCGGCGGCAGTATTAAATCCGTCTTCATAGCCTTTTTCTAAATTATCCTCTGCTTTTTCTATCTCATCTAAAGCATCTTGCTCTTTGCTCTCTTGGGTAAATTTTAATTTTGTCAAACTATCCTGCGCCTGAATCAAAGAGCTTTCTGCTTGCATTAAAGAATATTCATCCACTGGTTCTAATAATTCCTCTAATTCAAGCTGGGCGGTTTCCAAAGATGTCTGGGCGTCGCGGACTGATTTTTGAGCATCGCGGCTGTCTATCTGAACAAGCAAAACGCCGGTTTTTACTTCTTGTCCTTTTTTCGCCCCGACATAAACTACATCGCCAGAAACTTTTGGCTTAATATCCACCTGGTCAGAAGCCGAGACTTGGCCGCTTCCAGAAAGGGAAACGATTAAGGTGCCTTTTTCAACCGCCGCGGTCATATATTGTGTTGTATTATCATCTTTGGCTAAACCCTGATAGCCAAAATAGCCGCCTATAATAATTAGCGCCAGACTAATTCCCGTGAGCAGCTTTCGGCGAAACAATTGTTTAAATAATTTAGTTAACATAGATTTTATTAAAAGAATGGAATTCGGAAACCTTTATTCGGCATAGGCGGACCTCCTATTTCTTCTTCGCCATTAAAAATCCGTATAAGTTTGGCTTCAATTTGTCCTTCTTCATTGGGCGAGCCAATAATGACCAGGTGGTCGCCGACCTTCAAACCATCTTTTATGGTCTCCGTTCCTTTTTTAATTATTGTATCTTCGGTGACTATGATTATTTTTTCTATATCACCCCTTCCTTTAATGACAAAACTCTCTTGCTCCGAGCTTGTCGAAGGGCTAAGTTCAATAATTTCTCCGAAGGCGCCATGACCTTCAATAAAATCTTCAGGCAAAGGGGGCATATTTCGCCAATCGCCAAAAAATCCGCTCCGCGGTCCGGCAAAATTCTTATGATAGCTTTCAGCCCAGCGATAAGAAAATTTTGCTTTCATTCCGCCGACAACCATACCGACGCTGAATATCAAAACAATAACTGCCAAGCCAGTCAGAACAATAATAACCCATTTAAGAGTATCGCGGTTTATTTTTTTGTTGTTTTGTTTTTCTTTACTCATATATTTAATAATTTAATAAATTTTTACGCAAAACTCTGCATTAAATATCCTAATAACAATCTTTTTCTATGTAGGAATAATCGCAGTGTGAAAACAGAAACAGCCAGACTTAATAAAAAAGTCATCATGCCTATAATCGGCAATGACTCTAAGATAGCTAAGCTAAAATCCTGCCAAAGAACAAAGAATGTTCCCAAATCGCTGATGGCCGTAGAAACAAAATATGAAATTCCCGAATTCTTTATTTGGCTTACCAGTATTGTTCCAGAGAAAGGCATGGCCGCTAAAGAAATTAATAAGAGGGATGAAAATCCAAACAGCAATCTCTTAGTCTGCCGCAATTCCTGTTCCCGCTTAATTGCCAGAATTATCCGGTCAAAAAGCCCGACAGGCGGTTCTTTCGGTTTAAGATAAGCAAAAAGTTTTTCGTAATCTCTACGCATAGTTCGACAAGCTCACTACAGGATATCTCTATTTATTAATACGAAAAAAGAATGCGTTTTGGTGCATCCTTTTTTAAATACAAATTTTACTATTTGGTTTATGGCTCGGATAATATTTTCTTAAGCTGAATAAGCGCCCGCCTATGCCGGCTCTTTACAGTATCAAGCGGTTCCCCTAAGGCCTCGGCGATTTCTCTGAAAGTAAAATGGTCGTTATAGCGAAGAAATAACACCATACGGTATTTGGAAGTTAATTGATTTATTGCCGTATTGAGCATTTCGGCAATACCGATTCGTTCAAGAATTTCATTGGGCAGAGGCGCCGGATCCGTCAGTGTTTCCGTAAGCAGGTTTTCCCCTTCTCCATTTTCAAAATTAGAAAAAGGTATGGCTTTTTTCTTTTTCAGCCAATCAATAGAAGTATTTTTGGCAATGCTAAAAATCCAGGTCTTGAAACTTTTGCTTTGGTCAAATTTTTTAAGATTCCGCCAAACTTTTACAAAAATATCTTGCGTGATATCTTCGGCATCTTGTGAATTACCAACATACCGATACACAAAGCTATAAATCGGTTTAAGATAGCGTTTAATTAAAATCTCCAGCGATTCCTCATCACTGACAAGATAGTTAGCGATAAGTTGTTCGTCGTTTACCCTCAACATACCATTGCATATTACACTCTATGTTTAAAAAATCAATAAAATATACGCCTCGGTCGCTCGAACCGAGCCCGAGATAGCTCATTATCGTAGACGATGTTAAAACCAGAATCCAGAAGATAAATAGGCAGATTTACATCCCAGGCCTATGTCTGCGGTGTCAGATTTAGTTTATTGATTTATTTTGTAAATTTGAATGTAGAAATGACTTGATCAAAATCCTTGTTAAATTTATCGTTTTCGGCTTCAGTTTCATTTGGGGCTGCGATTGACATGCTTAATTCTATTCGGTCTACTTGGCTGTTAAATACCACAACACCAGTATTATAAGCCTTAGCTTGAGGATTATACCCTAAGTAACGAAATCCTTTTGCGTTTCCTATGGATACGACCTTGCCCGGAAAACCTGAATGTGTTTCTATTTCATCACCAACAGAAGCTTGATTGATAATCTGTTGATCTTCTATGGGCCCTTTCTGTGAACATATGCCATTGGTACAGGTTTCTTTATTGTCAATAAGTGATGAAAATTTCGCAAAATTCACATAGAGATGGGTTGCGCTGGGGCTTACATCAGAATTTAATTGCTTGGTTTGGTTGTCAAGGCCGTATGAACCATCCCCTAAATCAATGAATTGGCTGTCCAGAAAAAATGTTTGCGGATACTTGAACTCAAAGCCGTAATCATCGTTTACATAAGTTTTCCAATTAGCGGTTTCATCCGAGGTCAGGGCAGGTGTCGGAGTTTGCGTTGCCACAAAATATTTCGGCATCCATCCCTGTTTCCAGGCTATAAATCCCCCGCCAGCAACTACTAAAATAATAATTACTGCTAATATTATTGCGGAAAATCCGCTTTGAGATGATTTTTTCATAAGATTTTAATAATTGCCAGTTCTCTATTTCTATTATAACAAAAATCACAAAAATCTCAAAGCCAAAATCACTAAAATAACAATGTTGAGCGGTTTCTATCAGGGCTCCGCATGCTGAACGCCTGCCCGCCTTTGGAAGAAAGTCAGAACCTATTTGTTAATTGAGACAGGTAGATATCTTAAAAATAAAACAAGCTGACCTCGTTATAAAAACAGACCAGCTTGCATCTATTTAATTCTAAAAAGAAAAGGGCACACCGTGGTGTAACCCTTTGTTCGCCTAAGGGAGTTTATTCTCTATAGGAGACCCCTAACAATAGGCTTTCCTTCCTTTTTCCATAGATCATTGAGTTCGCCCGAAGTAGCAAAAGGAGACTCAAAGCCATCTTCTTTTGCATTAGCTACTCGCTCTGGAGCCTTGGCTTCAATCCTCTGCCTAAATGCAGCTAATTCGAGCTCGACGAGACGCTCTATAGTGACCTTATCAGAGGTAAGCACATTAGTGGCGTAAACGTTCTTCGAACCATCCCAAATCCGAAAAACAGTTTTCTTACCACGTTTGCGGGCGTGAACCTCAAAGCCATCAACTGCTTGCTTTACCATGCAAATCCCTCCCCTCTTATTATTTGTTATTTTATTGTTCGTGAACCAAAAACAGGATAACACATCCAGTTATCCTGTCAATGTTCGTTCTTCTATGTTTTACTATACCCTATTAGGCTCCGAGGGACAGACGACGTTCGAACCTACTGGATGACCACAAATGAGTGGTTTGAGGTGCCGGTTTTGGCTAGTCCGTAGTCCACCCGTTACTCACTATTCTTTGCCCAATCCAAAATAAATACTATTCTTCTACTGAAATAGTAACGATGTTTTGTGGTCCATCTATCATTTTTCTAACAGCTACTACTTTAGTACCACTATTATCCCAAACCGGATCAAGATAAAATGATATAGGAATACCGAAAGAATCCTTTGGAGGATCAACCATGCATCTAGGATTAGTTCCCTCAGAATTTATAACAAACACTTCTGGAATCTCCCTGTCCTGAAGCGGATTTTTCATGAATAAAATCTCATTGTTCTTGTTCCATGCTCGCTGGAATATCCACTGGTAACTGTCGTTTGACGCATATATCTTATGTTTGTTTGAACCATTTAAATTCATAATCCAGATTTCATTTATTGCTGTCGGCAGTCTTTCTAAGGAGGTATTCCATACAGGTCCTTTAGCATAAACAATTTTTGAGCCATCGTAACTAAAAGACGGCAAAGCACACTCTCCATCTGCAGAAGTAGTAAGCTGAATTTTCCCGCTGCCATCAGCATTCATTATCCAAATTGACGGTTTTCCAGCTCCGTAATAAGTGTACGCAATTTTGGTTCCATCTGGATTCCAGGCAGGCTGAGCGCTGCTATATCCGGTTGTCAATTGAGTGATATCCCCTCCATTTGAGTTCATGGTGTAAACCTGTCCGTTCAGCTCGTAGGCTATTTTATTTTCTACAGGACTCCAGGATGGATCAAAGCCTGGACCGATTTGCTTGAGTCCGCTTCCATCAGCATTAACCAAGTGCAATGTTTTTGCCTCTCCTTCCATAACGCAAAAAACAATTTGAGTTCCGTCAGGACTCCAATCTGGGTCGATAGTATTGTTTAAAAAAGTAATCTGAATAGGAATCGAAGTAGATTTTTTCTTTTCTTCTTCGGGCACCTCTTTTTCTGAAATCTCCCCTTCCTCTTCTTCTAAAGCCACCTCTTCCTCTTCTCGCTCTTCCGGAGTCCCTTCTCCTGTTTTTTCTTCAACCGCAGAAGCTTTTTCCTCTGTTTTGGGGACAAAAATATTTTTATAAGCAAAAAATCCACCTACACCCAAAGCAATCAAAACTATTAAAATGATTAGAATTTTTGTATTCATTATTCTTCCCATGAAAAAGTAGCTACCTGCCAGCTTTCATCGCTTAATATTACTTTGGTAACTGCTATTTTGGTGCCAGAATTATCCCAAACAGCGTCATCATAAATAGCAGTAGGAATACCGCCTTCTTCGGGATCAAGTATACATTGAGGGTTGGTGCCGTCAGAATTTATAACCCAAATTTGAGGAGCTCGTTGATATTGATGTTTGGTAAATATAATTTTATTATTTTTATTCCAAGCGCGTTCCCGTATTAATTGCATGCCATCCCCTGGCACATATATCATATGTTTGTTTGAACCATCACTATTCATAACCCAAATCTCATTTATTGCTTCCTTAGGTTTTTCTCCGGGCATAGTAGTAGTAAATCCTTTGAGGTAAACAATTTTTGAGCCATCATAACTAAATGATGGGCCAGTGCAAAAATCATTTTCATCAGTGGTTAACTGAGTTTTACCGTTCCCATCAGCATTCATTACCCAAATTGATGAAAAAGACTTATCTTCATTGTAAACATTATAGGCAATCTTATTTCCGTCAGGACTCCAACTGGCATGTTCCACTTTCTGTGTAGTCAGCTGAACTCTTTTTGCCCAATCCTCATCCAAATCAACTAAAAACAGTCCAGTATTTTCTCTTTCTCCATAAGCTACTACTTTATTACCAACCGGACTCCAAGAGGGATTAAAGAGATGGTCTCGCTCCCAGGGACCAATTGAAGTAAGTCCGGTTCCGTCATTACTAATCATATAGAGACCGCCTTTCATTTGGTCTTTCTCCAAACCCAAAAAAACTATTTTGCTTCCATCGGGACTCCAAGAAGGATCGGCAGCAAGCTTTTCTAAAAAAGTAATCTGGGTAATGGTCGGAGCGGGTTCTTTCTCTTCTTCCTTAGGCACTTCTTTTTCTGGAACCGCCTCTTCTTCCTCCTCTTCTTCGGACAAAACCGCTTGATCTTTTTCAAAAACTCCTTCACATTTACCGTTTACGCATTTACAAGAAGTCGGAGCGGCACAAAAACACTCTCCACCAGTTTCTGATGGAAGATTGTCTTTGTTATAACAACCGCAGTTACAATCTCCGGTTTTACCAAAAACAACACAGTCGTCATTATTAACACAGTCCTTACTTCCCTCTGATATTACTTCCTCTTCGGGTGCCAATGTTGATTGATAAACCCAATAACCTAACCCCATAACGATTATTATAACAATGATTGCAATTATTGTTTTGGACATGTAATTTGTTAATTAATTATCTTCTTCCATTCTACCAAAAAATCGCCCTCTTGGCGATTTTTTTACGGGGCTCCCCCTACGAGACACGTTTAGAACCTTAGACTGGGATAGAATTAGGGAAAATTTAAGTTCAATCAACAATCTACTGCAATTAGCTAATGGTTTTAATTAGGCTCCCCCACTGGGACGATTTTCGAATTTTTTGTTAGGAATAGAGTAAGTTCAAATTTGGACAGACATTACCTACAGATGTGCTTTAATAAAATCGGCAGAAAGTTCAATAACTTTCTTTTTTGCTTTTTTAATTAAAAAATCATGGTCGCCACCTTGAATTACTTCAAGTTTATTACCAGAAGGAATCATTTTCATAAATTCTTGTGCTCTTTTTTCAGAAATGTTTCTATCTTCACTTCCAATTATTGCCAATAATGGACATCTAATTTTAGCAAGATTCGAGCTGATTTCAATGTCCTTAAATGAATCCAACATCTTTTTCCCAATTATAAATTTTTTCTTTGTGATATAACTTCCATCAATAGCGCGACCTTTTGTATAAACTTCTTCTCTATATCTTTCAAATAGACTCAGGTGACTGAAAACAGGACTCCATAAAATTACACATTTTATAGAATTATCATAAGCCATAATTGAAACACTTGTTCCCATGCTCAAACCAATCAGACAAATGTCAAGATACCCTAATGACTTTGCATATTTGATAACATCTTGTAAATCTTCTATCTGCGTGATTATGCTAGAATCTTCAAAATTACCTTCGCTTTCGCCTGTACCAAAGCAATCAAAACGAATTAAGGCATAACCTTTATTAGATATATGTTTAGCAAAATCAACCGCAATATAATCACTATCCTTATCCCCTTTAAATGAATGGGCGAATATGATTATTTTATTTGTCTGCTTAGTTGGTTTGTGAATAAATGCAGATAATTTTTGATTCTTTCTGTTTAAAATTACAATCTTCTCCATATTTTCATTCTACCGTGATAATTATATATTTTCAATAAAACCAAAAACGGCTTGGTTAAGCCGTTTCTAGATGCGAGCTCCGCATGCTGAACGACGTCAGAACCTATTTGCTAAATAGAAAAGAGGAGAACGCGATGTCCCCTCTTTGAGCTTCAAGTTACTGAAAACAGTTTGATACAATTAGGCGCCGATGGCTGCTCTCACGGCATCATTAATTTCGACACTGTCAACACAAATCAAATCATGATTTTGATTCGGCGGAAAGAAAAAGTTCGTGCCCTGAGGTTCATACCCGATAAGACCGACTGACTTATTGTCATGACCCAATACCTCAATTGTTCCGGTACTATCAAACATATTTTTCGCGTCGGATACCTTTACTTTTATTTCTGATGTTAGGCCTTCCTTAAAATGTCCGATGAATCGAATCGTATCATATTCTCGGACAACCTCTATCCCCAAAGCCCCATTAGTACTTTTAATCATTTCGAATCCTCCTTATTAAAATAGATATAATGTTCACACTAAAAATGGTGTTCATCATGTTAAATAACTGATGTAAAAATACCACTTTGATTCAATTTTGTCAAAGGTTCGAAAACCCAAAAATGTCCTGCCCTCGGTCAAAAATAAACCGTGCGGTTGTGCGATTCCTCATAGGGCTCCGCGGGCTGAACAACGTTAAAACCTGTTTTGGGATGCGGTAACTAATCGTAATTAAAAACGGCACGCCCAAACTCAAAGACGTGCCGATTATTTGTTGCTTCTCCCCGTTAGAGGAGAAAGTCAAGCGTCTATCGAGTTCGCGATACCTCAACCAGATTGGAGGACTCAGGAGTCCACTTCAGAGAGGAAGATTCCCCTCATCATCTGCCAGTCTGGCTCCCAGCCAGGTAAGGACTCTTGAACTCGTTTCTGCCAAAATGAACTATTCTTATTATAAAGAAATTGATCGCTTAGTCAATATTTCTTAGTCTGCATCAAACAAAAAGAAAGCCAACGGCTTTCTTAAAACAAAAAGTTTACACTATCCAACATGGCTCCGCGGGTAGGTCCAGAACCTTTCGATTCAAGACCCCATAAGGGTTTCTTGGGGTAGTAAAAATGGTAATTCTGACGGGAATAGGTCGCTGAAATAAGACCCAAAATGCAACAAAAACAACAGTCCTTCGCTATCGTCAAATGAGACACTTTGAGACACAATTTGCGGACTTTCAAGTGTCTCAAATAAGACAATAGCATGTCTTATCTAGTTATAATTCAACTTCTTGTGCTGAAATAATTTCTAACTTATTTTTTCTCTACAAACTTCAGTTAACCACTTTTTTCAAAAAAATGTATTTTAACAATTGCATATTTTCTTCTAATATGCGAAAATTACATTATGAAGCTTCATTATATTTATTAATAAAGCTAATAAATAACTATTAATATTATGGAAATAGGAATTAGCACTGCAGTAAAAACTAAAGGTGAGAATTGGGACAGAATGCAAGATTTGTTAAAATTGGGATATAAACAGATAGAATTTTACAATAAGATAACTAGAATCCGAATGGCAGATGTTAAACCTCTAATGGAATTAAAAAAATCGAAAGGATTATCTTATTCTTTTCATTCAATGGTTCAAGATCTATTTTATGATGATAAAATTATTTCCCAAGCAGAGTATTTTTCATTGATGGCCGAGATTAAAATAGCGTCTGCAATAGGATGCAAAAGAGTAGTCTTCCATATTTCAAAAAAAACTAATTTAATCAAAGATGAAAAAAAGAAATTAATTGACTTAGCTAATTTCGCTAAAAAGAAGAAAGTTAAACTTTGTTTAGAAAATAATTCTTCTTCAGGATACTTTAGTAGCAACGGATTATTAGATATAGTAAATAGTATTGATAATTTGTTCTTTTGCCTTGATTTGGGCCATTTAAATATAGCTGTACAAAAAGGTTTGATTCTTGACAAGAGAATATTTATTGAAGAAATTAAGGATAAACTTGAAGAAATTCATTTGCATTTTAATAATGGTAAAACAGATCAACATTTGGCTTTTAATAAAAAAGGTGTGGATTTTTTAAGTAAGGTTTTAAATGTGGTTTCAAATAAAAATATAAATCTTATTATTGAAACAAGAAATATTAAGCAAGCCCAAAAGGTAAAATTACAAATTCAACATTATGTATAAAGAAAACTTTAACTTAAGCAAAGTGAATACATATAGGCTTCTTAGGACGGTAAGAGGGTCTCTTAAAAAGGCTCTTTTTTATTTAGACGCAAAAGTGCCTTATTCATTAACTAGCGATTTAGTTAATCTATCTGGATCCGATCTGAAAAATTATATAGAAGGAAAGGGAAAAGAAATAATGGATATTATCCAGATTGACGCAAAAATTAGATATTATGACGATATCTTAGATAATCAACTTTCTAAAATTGAACCTAAGCCCATCGAGAAGATGAAAGACGTAATCAAAGAGTTTTCCGAAGACATACCAGAAGCTTCAGATATAGCAAGGTTATTTTATCTGGAGCTCGAAATTTCAAATGGATCTTTTCCCAAGGAAAAACTTCAAGAGAAAATAAAAGAGCTGATTGAAATCAGACCAAGTGATTTCTTTATCTTGATCGATAAAATTGTAAGAAATTTTGGTTCATCAAGAGCATGCCATATTTTGGAAATAATTTCATCGATTGTTAATTGATTACTGTTTTTCAAATAGCCATCAAAAGATTTTTCTGAATCAGGGAAAAACCATTCTATAGAATGAATACTCACATCTTCTTCTGTCTCAACCACAAAAGCTTCATTTTCCTCAGAATATATATATTTGAAAAAGGAAATCTCATTTAATCGCGATTCCTCCATCCTATAATCCTTATCACTTTGAAAAGCTATATATGCAATCCTAATTCCTATAATAGTAAGACAGATAATTAGGTACTCGCGCCAATGTTTTTTAACGTCCATCCACATAAATTTTATTATTTTCCTCATGTTCTTGTGCAAATACAACACTTTTAAATATATTCCAAATTTATAAAAATTTCTTATATTTATTATACTTATCTAAGGTTTCTCTTATCTGCTTTTTATAGTCGTCGAAAACACCTCTATATAGAGTATCAAATTTCCAATAGCTTAAACCTAAATCCTTAGGATTTACTCCACTAAGCA